>WTIV01000225.1 GCA_011525095.1 Methanobacteriota archaeon | reverse complement strand
GATTTGGGGTCGGGAATTCTACATTTAGAACGGGAAGTTCAGAAAAAATAGCGGTTGATACGGTTCCTTTTGGTCTATACAAAAGGGAATCTTTAGTGGCCATAGGAGGATACAACGAAAGACTGATTCGAAATCACGACATGGAACTCTCAAAGAGACTTAGCGATAGTGGAGGTAAAATTTATTTGATTCCTGAAACAAGCTGTAATTATTTTGCAAGAGAAAGTTATGCCCAACTGGCATCAAACAATTACAAAAATGGAAAGTGGAACCTTTTGACCGTTTTTATTACACGTCGATTCTCATCTTTGAGTTTACGTCATTTTATACCAATGCTATTTATACTTTCATTGATTGTTCCTTCGTTTTTATCTTTTTTGTTTTTTCCTTTTGCTTATTTAACACTCCTATCTATTTTAATGTATCTTTTGGCAATTATGTATTTTTCTTATACAATCAAATCGAATAAAACGACTTTTTTTCACCTTTTCATTGGATTTTTGAGTCTTCACTTTAGCTACGGCGCTGGTTCGCTAGTAGGACTTTTAAGTATTCCGTTTATCAAAAGATCATGAACTTTAATAAAGAATATTGCCTTCTAATATCCAAACATCTAGGTGTTTCAGAAAATACAATCTTTACCTATTGGAAAGGACGAGTGGCATTGTACGCCGCTTTAAAAGCCATGGGAATTGGAGCAGGAGATGAGGTTATTTTACCGGCCTTTACCTGCGTGGTCGTTCCGAATGCCGTTCTTTATCTTGGTGCTACACCTGTTTATGTGGATATCGATAAAGAAACGCTTTGTACATCAGTATCGGCAGTTGAATCCAAAATAACCTCAAATACGAAATGCATACTCATTCAAAACATGCTAGGGTTGTCATCTGAAGTAGATGAAATTATTGATATTACAAAAAAGAAAGGAATCTATTCAATTGAAGATTGCACACATGGGTTTGGCGGAAGTTATGAAGGTATAAGGAATGGTCTTAAAACCGATTGTGCTTTTTATTCGACACAATGGAACAAGCCGTTCTCCACGGGTGTTGGAGGAATACTATACGTAAACAATGAAACATTACTCCCGGCAATTGAGCGCCTGAATAAAGAGCTAAAGACTCCTTCAATAAAAAATGTCATGGTACTTCGTTCTTTACTTTATGCCCGAAAATATCTCCTGAAAAATTGGTCCTACTGGTTTCTAATACGGTTATATAGAAGGTTAAGTAGCTTAGGACTTGTTGTAGGTTCATCATCGAAACAAGAAATTGATGGTATCCATAAACCAGGTGGTTATTTTATGGGTTTATCAGAGGTACAGGCCAAAACAGGTGTAAAAGCGCTAAACAATTTAGATGTTATTCTTCAAAAAAGAAAAAAAAATGGGAATCGACTCAATGACTGGATGAGGGATCATAGTAAATATCACATAAAGGAAGCTCTTTTACCTAATCATTCCTTTTTGAAGTTTCCAGCATTAGTCAAAGACAGAATTCTTTTTTTAAAGGCTGCCGAAAATCACAAAATACCTATGGGCGATTGGTTCACCTCTCCCCTACATCCTGTTAAGGGAGACCTATCAGAATGGAAGTTATCAGTCGCTGAGTTTCCAATTGCATGTGAAATTTCTGCACAAATCGTAAATTTACCTACGGATCTCGATGATATGGGTCCGTTATTTGATTTTTTAGAAAAACATAAAAACGAATTGATATAAAATGATTCCGTTTTCACCGCCACGTATTGATCAAAAGGTTTTAGATGAAGTTAATGCTGCCTTATTAAGTGGTTGGATTACAACCGGTCCGAGAACAAAGCTTTTTGAGAAAAAAATTACGGCATATTGTGGTTGTAAGACCACCGTCGCAGTTAATTCATGGACGATGGGTATGGAGGTTTTCTTAAGGTGGTGGGGCATCGGTCAAGGAGATGAGGTCATTATTCCGGTTTACACCTATTGTGCAAGTGCCAATGTGGTTATTCATACAGGTGCAAAAGTCG
>WTIV01000129.1:25406-30250 GCA_011525095.1 Methanobacteriota archaeon | reverse complement strand
AATTTTAACATCCTTATTTGTAAGTCGCGAAATTTCAGTATTCAGATTTGGCAAATTATCACCTCAAGGGATGAAATCGTTGTGATTCCTTTTTTTATCGTAATTTTCAGGGGAGTCAAAAGATGCTATTCTTGTTTCCATAGCTACCTGTATGACCGGCCATAGTTTGACGAACCATTCGCCCTTTTTCATCATGAGTTTCATCATTGGATGCTCGCTAGGGTCTTCAAATTCTTCTGGAGGAGGTAAATCATCTGGTAATTGGCGCAAATCTGCGACTAAATCGTACAACTTACTCTTTTCTGAATCCTCAACTATCTTCGAATCGGCCATTACCTCGATGACTTGTTCGATCATCTCTGCCATTTCGCTAGGTGAAGGCAAATCACTAATGGTATCAGAAATGTCTACAGGGCCAAAAACCACGCTACCTAGGTCGGTTTCAAACAATTCATCGCCTTGTTTTTCTAACTTCATTAGTTTTTGATGAGACCGATTGCCTATTGGTGCAATCGCAAAACCGCTATCCTCTAACTCACCGCTCAGCCAAGTTGGCAACAGTTCCAACTGGCCTGTTACAAGGACACGGTTGAGTTTTGGCAGTATGTTTTCACCTAATTGAGATGTGTGGTAGCACTTAACAGTTGGATATCCGATTAATTTCTTTGAGACATGGGATACTACCTCCATAGATGGGTCAATGACCGTTACGCTTCCTTTTTCCTCAATGACATGGGCAATTAAAGCGCTCAAGTAACCGCCTTTAGCACCGTAGATGACGATGTGTTGCCCTTCGGTTAACTCAAGGTAATGCAGCATTGTCACAATCATGTGAGGTGCAGATATATTCTTGATTCCACCATTTTGTGATTTCATGAAAATTACCGGTCTGTCAAAGTAGAAATCATCAGGGTCATAGTTGGTGAAATCCTCAATGTCAACTTTGTACATCGCTCTCTCGATGTGTTTCGGTATCTCGATACCCGATAGTTTCAGATTGGAAAGTAATTTTGCTAGATTACCCATGGAAAACACAACCTTTGCAGACGACTCACTCTTGAGCGTCGTCGTCCTCTGAAGGGTCTTCTTCAAACTCAATGTTTGTATGCATGTTTTCTAGCAACTTCTTGAATTGTTCATCTTCTCCATACCCTAATGTCTCCGAGTCTTCGATTACCATGTCCTTGAACATCGAAAATTCATCTGGGCTGATGCTGATATTTGTGAATGAACCAAGAAGGTCATCCATTATCAAACTCTCAATACGATTCAAGTGTTCAGCAAGCGTCGCTCTTGCTATGGATAATTCTTCTGCCATTTCAGAAATTCTAACTCCCTTGTTGATGTCATACCAGCCTTTGTCGTAAGCAAATTTTGCTAGCCTCAGTTGTTTTGGATTGAGTGGCCCTGTGTCCTGAGTTGTATTGAGGTCCAAGTTGCGAGCTGAAATTCGGTCTGGCTTCGCCACCAATCTAGCCATTGCCGCAACTAATCTCAACCTCACATTACCTCCTTGAATGACATATGTAAGGCCTTCACCATCTAATCTGCAACCAGGAACTGCTGTTGTGCCGCCTGTTCGAGCGTTCAAGTTAGAAATAGGGTGAGTGATTTTTACGTTAATCACGTAACTTTCATCATTCGATTCGGGCGTGTGATGAATATCAATCAACTCCAAGAAGTACAAACTGTTCAAATCCTCAGGTTTTTTTCCGGGTTTGAAAGATGCCTTGAGTAAGATACGTATGTCTCTTGGTGTTCTCTTTATGTATGCTAAAAATTCTAATTGGTTTACAATTTCAAGGATTGGAGCGACATCAGTCTCCAATATGCGAGGTTTACTCCAGAAGAGAGTGATTTCCCGCATGTTTGAAGACAGTCAAGTTTCACATTTTATTTCTCCTATTGTCATCTTCCCTTATTTGTGACGACCATCATGCCCAGAACGGCTCCTGCAAAACCACCTAAAATTGTTAGAATTATTTGTTCTGGCGCCAATGAATAAAACGCAACACTGCCCGCTACAGCAAGCGGTGGACAAAGCATCATCATCCTTGTAATTATGACAGACCTATCGATGATTTGCTCTGGTGTAACGGTCAATGATTTGGTTCTCCTTTGTATCCGATTTTGTCCTACCTTTTCTTCTAAAATTGGTAGAACTCTATCTCTAAGTGTTGGGTCACTTTTTGAGAATCTAAACGTTATCTTACAATCACTGGCAATCTTGAGTGCTTTTTCGATAATTATCAACGGATTAGATGCATGAGATAGAGATACAGAAGCACCCATGCCTTCGCCTCTGACGTGGGATAATGATCTCCAACCACCAACTCCTTCATTGAACTCACTAAGGCCATCTCTTAGGTTATTTACAGTTGCATCAGTCTCCGCTAAACCTCTTTTTCTACCACCTGCTAATATCGGTGTAAGGATAATTGAGCAAAGAACGATTGTTGCTCCCCAAAGGAAAGCTGCGGTTTTGAGCCCCCCTGTTCCTAGAACCATGGCAATTGCAACAGCAAGCATGAATCCAGAATATAATCCAAGCACTACCGCTGCGGAGAGGGCCCTTCTGAATCCGACCTTCTCCTCCATGGTACTCCCAAGTCGAGATAGGAGAAAACATATGCCCTGCCGACGCTTGGGATGTATATGCAAAAGAACGGTTTAGACAATCGTTCGAGAGAAAAGAAGGTAGGATTGTGGATTGGAGGAATCTCCACATTTCTTCTAATCTCTTTTTTCTTAGTACCATTCTATCTTCCAGAGGGAAGCGTTCCAAAATTATCAGGAAGAGCAAACGCATTCGATTATCACTCTGAAGATGGTTGGGGTAATTTACAGACTAGTGGTAATGGGAACGTGGGACATAACCAATCAGAATACGGTGAATTTGTATGGAGTGACTTAGACCCATATGCTGCTTTCATTTACGGGTTTGGGGATTTAAATTGCCACACTAAAGCCGAAAGGTCTTGGGAAATAAACGGCAACCAAATGCCTGTATGTGTTAGAGATGTAGGGATTTTCCTCGGAATCGCAATAGGAGGTTTCCTGTTCTCGAGAAAGGGTTTCAATCGCTGGACAATTCGAGATACATTTCTGTCTTTGTTACCGGATAAATCCCTAGAGTCCGTTTACAAGAGAGACAAGCGGATGTTTGCCATGCTAGTAATCGCAGGAATTGCTGCGATTCCAATGGCCATCGACGGCTTCACTCAGATGCTAACTTCGTACGAATCTACTGCTACAATGAGAATGATAACTGGCACTCCATTTGGTGTCTTAGTTGGCGTATTCATGGCAGCATCCTTCTCAGCAAGGCCAGCATTATTCGGTCTAAACCCATCCAGTGTTATTTTACCTTCAGGAAGTCGCTTCAGTATGAAATCAGAAGAAGAGTAATCATTTTGGTGGCTCAGTAGCCCACCAGACCAACAATTCACTCTCATTCTTTGGGACCGGGCATTCTGCATGGCCACTAGAGATTAACTCCAATCTTTTCATAACGTCATTTACAGCTTTCCGAACAGTCAATGGCGCTTTTTTACTATCTTTATCAGAGATTATTTCCTTTAGAGCATCTCTCCAATCTGAATCTAAGTTTGATCTTCTCCAACTGGCCAAAGCAGATCTTAATGGCCACATTGCTAGGCAAAGTCTACCGTATCCAAGCCTACCTTTTCTTAATTTGAACAATTGAGCTTCGGCAAATGGAACATGATTCTGTTGTCGATGAATCCACCTCTCCTGCTCGAGCCATTTTACCAGTCTTTGAGTATGCCTTTTAGTCACAGACCGCACAGGGCCTAACTGCTTGTGAAGACTTGGCACATCGGTTGTATCGGTAAGAGAAAGTGTGCCCAATATCGCCCAAGATGAATGAGCGATTGGCCTCGCTGGAACATCGGATTCTTTGGCCCTTTTTTCATCCCACTCTTGTTCAGCAATTTTCATCCACTGTGCCGGAGATTTACCATCCAACCAGTCCTCTAGCAAGGAAGCGTGCTGAACGGGCGCTCCGGGTAGCCTTTGTTGGGTTTGAACGCCTGCGGTTAGCGAGCGCAAAAGGTGTCTATCGACTTCATCTCTGCTTACATTCAAAGGATCTGGCCTTCTATTGAAAAAGGTGCTAAGCACTTGTGAGAGTTGCTTCTCCAATTCATCCAATCCACTCTCATTCAGGACAGGTCCCATAATGCAACATTTGCTGAATGGCAGAGGGGTCGGGATTTCACCGGACAATATGCCACTAAATCCGGCTCTAATTTTTGTTTGGATTTCTGTGGTCTCAAAGTATTCATGCTTCTCTCCAGCCATACGCAATGTGCCTGAATTTATTCGCTTCATGGCTTTACTAGGGTCGCAGTCAATCCAAATTACGAGGTCTGGAATCATAGCAGCAGAGTTCATTTCTGCAACTTGTTTTAATCCCAAATCTCCTACTACTCCCTGGTATACTAGGCTTGAGTGAATATTCCTGTCTGAGATTACCAAATCTCCTTTCAATAATCTTGGCCTTATCCAAGTGTGTGAATGGTCAACTCTATCGGCAGCGAATAAACCTGCTTCTTCAAGAGGAGTATGGTCTCCCTTACTTACGGCACTGAGGGCTATTTTACCCAACTTACTGTGCCTTCTTGGTTCATGTGTAACGTGGACTTTTGGGAATGCTAGTCTATTTGCTAAGTTTGCAAGTATTCTAACTGCCTCACCCTTCCCAGAACCGTCACCGCCTTCGACGGTTATGAGGTACATTCAGAATACCTCCTGTACCCTTTGATCTTCGAATTCCTCTTTGTCGAGCATAAGGAATACCATTCCCAAAAGAATTAGAGCCG
>WTIV01000129.1:17095-25306 GCA_011525095.1 Methanobacteriota archaeon | reverse complement strand
TCGAATTCCTCTTTGTCGAGCATAAGGAATACCATTCCCAAAAGAATTAGAGCCGGTCCAAATATGATTAAGCCTCTACTGAAGAGACCTACCCAACAGAATGCTTGAGTTCTTCTGTAACGTTTTTTCCTCTTTATTTCAAACGAAGCATGGACTCCAACTAGAGCACATGCAATTGTGAAAACACCCTCAAATGTAGCAAGTGCTACGGCATTTTCCATTGACCACCCTTCTGTTGCGGATAATTCATCCTTCGTCCTTTCTCCATCCCCGACGATCATTGTTATTGGAGAAATTCCAATAGGTTCGGGTTTGAATGACAATATTACCGTTTGATAACCTGGTTTAGATACATGTAATTCGTATTCTTTGACTAGTACTGAATCGATGACATATCTTCCATATTCATCCGAAATACTGCTCTTCAATGCTGAGTTTGATTCGGGGTCAACCAATTCGATCGATACATTCGCAACTGGTTCGCCATCCTCATCCAAAACGAAGCCATGTATGTCGAGTGATTCCGTCGTCTTGAAAATAGAAGAGTTGAGTAAACCAGAGGGATTCCCTTGCAGAATTAGTGCTCCTGAAACAACTCCCATCAAAGCTCCAATCATGACCAAGGCAGATGCGATTCGTCGCCTTCTTTCCCCTTCTGATAACACATCGGCTTCTAAATCAACGAATCCCGTTTCATCTGAATTTTGGATTTGGACAACTATCTCATTATCTGCTTTCCTTTGGCGCTTGTTAGATGCTATCCGGGAATCTAGAAGTTTTGAACGGACTCTTTGGCGCAATGCTGCAAGCCGATTTTCTTTGTCTTGGCTGATAATTGCACCTCCCGTTGAATCACCCGATGTCGTGCGCGGATTTCACCCCTCCCCTTTGTTATCCGCGAATATTATCCACAGTAAATTTACACAAACGAGGATTGTACAAAGTGCAAGAATGATGCCTGTAGTCAAATCATCGAAATCTTGTGAGCCGATTACTGAGTCATCATTTTGTTCTTCACAGCCGTTTGATTCTAAGCCAAACTCTAGTGGGCATTCATCTACTTCGTCAGGAATTCCGTCCATATCAGAGTCTAATTCTGTAGATGTGATTGTTCTCATGTTTATCCATGCTTCAGTTCTCAGTCCATATTCGAGAATATACCCAACCGTCTCAAGAGATTCAGCGCTCACTTTGTCTATTGTGTCATTGTGTGTGTGCCAATGACCGCTCAGATAATTTGCACCTTCTCCAAATCTGGTGTCGATGATGTCAATCGCAGGAATTCCAAGGTTGTGTGCAGGTACATGGTCATCGTAAATCCCATCGATCATGTCGAAATTGAAGTATGATGAATCTTTGAGGTCGCAAACATCATCTAAGTTCGTGATTATTTGTTCAGTTCTATTCCACAGTGTTGTGTTACCTGGACTTGTTTTTCGTAAAGTTAAGTCTGAATCACCGACCATGTCGACTAAGACAAATGACTCGATGTCATCAGCATCTTCCTGGCTCAAATTTTCAGCCCATGCCTTAGCTCCCAATACGTATGTTGAATGGTTATCTCCTTGGTCTTCTGCGTCTGTAAAGAAAAGGGTAATCTCGTGTGTAAGGTTCATTTCAGGAATTATTCTTGCAAGTTCCAGCAACACTGCAACTCCGCTTGCGCCATCGTTTGCACCATCGATTGGTTCATCTCTTCTGCTTTCATTCCAATCCTTGTCTGCTTTGTGTCTAGAGTCATAATGTGCTGCAAACACGACTGTTGAACCTTGGCCTTTATTCCAAGTTGCAAACAGATTTGTCAGAGTGTATCCATTTGAGTGGTGGGTTGATTCGGTTATGTGCCACCCTGTCAGATTAGATTTTATTGATTCTCTTAGCGCAGAACTTGCTGCAGAACCGGGTATTCTTGGTCCCAAGTCAACTTGGTAATGAACCGATTGATTTGCATTTTCTCCGTCGAATGATAGAACGCATTCATCCAGTATTTGCTCTGTCTCTTCCCCAGAGACAAAAATCGTGGTCTGAAAGGCAAATAGAAGCGCCAAAAGTCCAGCAATTACCTTTCGCATTGATGATGCTATGTTCGCTGAGTATTAAATACCTCATTTGAAGTGGGCAATTTGGAATGCAGTAATGCGATTCTCTGGAGGCCCTTGAAATGTCTGAACATTGCTCTAATCGTGCTTTCTCAATATTACTTGTATTCCTTGTTTCTATTGCGTCTCCGTTGGCCTCTGCAGAGCCTCAAGAATCTGTGGCCAATCAAGTGGTTGAGTTCACTCCAGTATTCGCCGATATCGATGATTTTGAACCACTAGACTCTCACCCTTACATGTTGCCTGAGAGTGATGAATTGCTTTACAGCGCAACTAGGATGATGAAAAATGAGTGGATTTCTCAAGGGTTACCTGGAGTTGATATCGCAACCTCTCCTCAATCTATGACAAGTGGTAGAGCATGTACTCCGTACAATGAAGGCGATACTGCGACAGTTCCTACCTCCGGTGGCTCAATTGACGTGACCGTAGAGAAGACAACCTCCACTGCAGCGTTTATGGTACAGACAGGTAGAACATTGTCTTCAACCGTTCTAAACAATTGGGCTAGTACATGGGACACAACAGTCTATCCAACATTGATGACATACTTTGGAAAAGACTACTTCGATGGAAGAGGGATAGCAGCTCCAGATGTCGACAATAATTGTCAAATCGAGGTCGTGATTTATGCGATTGATGGTGCATTCAACATAGGAGGCTACTTTGCACCGGGCATGTCTGCATCCCGTGAGGCGATTTTCATCGATATTGATGACGCCCCCCTCTCTTGGTCAAGAGTTATCCTCGCCCACGAACTACAACATTTGATGCACAATGCCTTAGATCCTTACGAGAATCTCTGGATTGACGAAGGAGCAGCGGACATGGCTGCTTTCCTCTGCTTTGGTGGTTCGTCTACACTTTACGGCCACGTGAACGCTTGGACTTCAGCTAGTGAACTCTCAGTCCGGTGGTGGAATCAAAGACCTGCTGATTATGGAGGTGGATTCATTTTCCTTCTGTATCTTGCCGACCACCTTGGAGGAGGTCCAGCGATTCGTAAACTAGTCCAAGACTCATCTACTGGCGCTGCAGGAATCGAAGACCTTGCAAGGAATCCAATAGATGCAACTCCGGGAGTAATTGGCAGAGATTTCATTGACATTTGGACAAATTTCACAATTGCTGCGACATTGGATAGTGACCAAGGTGTCTATGGTATGTCCAACCTATTTCTTTCTCCTGCCTGTGGTTCTAGCGAGTTCTGTAGGATACAGCCTGCAGATACCAATAGTGATTGGCTAGGGCCTTGGTCCTCAACAGGAAACGCGATTGAGGGATGGGGTGTTCGTGTCTTCAAGTTCACTCCTGGATCTGCAGCACCAGCGCCACTTACAATGAGATTCACAGGTGACGTTCCAGGAATGGATGGTGTGATAATGAGCAGAGCTGCAGCTGACGGAATTTACACAAGAAGCGATATCAATTTCAACGGCGCTGTTGGAACTGCCTTGGTCCCAGGATTTGGGAATATTACTGACGAGATATACGCAATAACATGGTATGCTTCAAACCAAGGAGATTGCGATTACACATCTTGTGGAAGTTCCTATCCTACCGGAACGATAGATGTGGAAGCAGCAAGAATTACTTCTCCTGCTACTATGAGTCTCAATTCAACGGTACTCTCTGATCGAGATGGTGACACAAATGTTGACACAGCGGAAATAGAGTTCAATATCTTGTCAAATGCGTTTTTCGAGGATTTGGATGTTGAGATCCAAGTGAAAAACGCGTCAGGTGTAGTTCTTGACACTATTGAAACCAGAGTCCAAGCCGGTGGAGGAGTAGACGTTGCTACTAAATTCTGGTACACCGCCAAATCGACAGAAGTTCACACATTCCACTTGACGATGACTGATATGCTAGGGGATGTAATCGACACGGTCCAAACGGGTGCCCAATTCCTGGACAATATGATGCCAGTGTCAAATTCAACAATCAATCCCACAGAAGTTCAAACATGGGACAATATTCTCTTCACTGGAGGCGGTTTTGATGCATGGGGTCTTTCTCTAGCAAACAATACACTTCCATACATGGACGAACCTGTTGCATATGCATGGACGTTTGACGACGGCAACTCATCCTCTCTTAAGAGCCCTGTAAGACCATACCTTGATGTTGGACAATACAACGTGTCCTTGAGAATAATGGACCAAGGGGGAACCTGGTCTGAAGCTGACGTAAAAACAATCAATGTTTCAGATGATTCTGCTCCCGTTCCTTTAATTTCAATGAACGGTATGGTTTTGACAGACAATCTATCGATTTTGACTGGACAGATAATCCAATTCAGTGCAGAAAAAACCACAGATAACGTTCCATTAAGTCATCTTGAATTTACATGGGACTGGGGAGACGGCAACCTGGAAGGTGGAAAAGGCGTAACTCGTGCATACCACATGTGGGAGGATGGTTTGACAGCTGTAACTTCGTATAATCTCACGCTTACTGTAAGTGATGGAGTCAATTCAGCCTCTGAAACAATCGAAATTATTGTCAACAATCGTGCTCCGGGGCAGATTTTCACTAACACAGTTGTTACAGAAACATTCACTGCTACAATGCTGCCAGATGTTTTCGAAGATGTTGACGGAGAAATCGTTGGTTGGAATTGGGTGTTTGAAGAAGCAGTAAACCTTGACGGCGGTATAGTCGATAGAACAAATCTATTCGTTGATTTGCTGTCAACAGAACAGAATCCTATGGTTGCTTGGTCCACTCCGGGGATCAAGAATGTGAACATAACAGTTACAGACAATGATGGCGCACAGTCTGTTTCACAACTCAGAGTTCAAGTTTTGAATCAGTTGCCAGTAGCACAATTCGAGGTCAGAGACTCAAGTTCAGCAGGCAGTCCAGTAATCGATTTCAGAATTGAAGATGCAAATATGGACGTACCATACACTTTCAACGGCAGAGATAGTTATGACCCCGACGGATTGGTTGGAGATTCAACAGATTTGACATTCATTTGGACATTCTCTGATGGTACAATGTCAAACGAGTCTCTAGTTACTCACAATTTCAGTACTCCTGGTGAGCATTATGTGTCTCTTGTTGTGATAGACGAAAATGGTCAAGAAAGCGAAACAAGGCAGCTTGGAATTAGAGTCTTGAATCCAAAACCGATTGTTTCCGTGAAGATTTTTGATGTATGGTACAAAGATGAGTTGGTCACAGCGACTACACCTCTCCCAGAAGGTGCATCATTCGAGTATTCTCACACCTTTGACGATGATGAAAACGTAGTAACTACTCCCGGCCAAATTTTGTATTTCGATTCAATCGGAACTAGAGATGGTGACCGAGTGTTCGAGGGAAGATTTGTACCTCTTGAATCGAACAGCACTGATTGGAATGGTATTGTAGAATATTCTTGGGATTTCGGCGATGCAACTCCAATCTCACATGAACCTATGCCATGGCATTCATTTGAAAGACCCGGTACTTACAAAGTAACACTAACAGTTAGAGATTCATATCTCACTGGAGACGTCACTAGGGAAACTTTCACTGTAATCGTAAACGAGCCACCGGTTATTGGCGAATTTGACATCTCGGACACAATTTACGTTGGCGAATCAGTGGTCCTTGATGTGAATGTCACAGATTCAGAAGATGCTGCAGATTACGTCGTATGGCGAGACTTGGACGTGAACGACGGACTTCACACGGATAGAGATGAAAGAATACCTTCTACAATTGTTGTATTGTGGGAAAGCGACCTAGAGCTTGACACCAATGAAAACGGGGACGCTGAAGATGATTGGATTACTCCATCTGGTGCAGATGGAGTAAGAGTTGCTGCCAGTTGGGACGAAGTTGGAATCAAGATGGTCAGAGTTTCAGTTTGTGATGGAATGGGTGTTTGTGTAACAAAGGATACTGAAGTCACAGTTCTAGCAGAAAAGGCAGCAGAACCCAGTCTCTCCGACTTCTCTCTACAAGATTGGCAGGAATGGTTTGTGGATGCTAGCGGTGAATCATTCATGGTACTAGCACTAATCGTCGCAGTCCTAATTCTCGGTTGGGCTGTTATGAGAAGCCCGACTGAAATTGAAGAGGAAGCAGAACAAGCTGCGGCTACATACGAAGTGGATGAAGTACAGTCCTACGGGGGAGTTCTGGGTATGGATCAACATACTCCTCCTCCTGCGCCTGGTATTTTGTCCAAAGAAGAACGCAGAAGTGGCTCCTCTGGATACGTAAGGCCACTAAGAAGAAGACGCTGAAGGGAAAACCGATTAACCCTCACAATTTTCATTTGAGACAAGGAGGGAGTTAATTATGGGTTCAAGGACTACTATCGTCGTTATGTTCCTATTCATACTTCCAATGCTGATTGTAACAGACATATCTCCTGTTCAACGTGTATCGGCTGCCTCTAACTGCGATAATGGAGACTTTGTTACACCAAAATGGAATACTACTGTTGAACGTTTGGCTAAGGTTCCGAACATTTACACTCCAGAATTCGATTATGAGGAAAGGCGAGGGAGAGACAGAGACGACGGTGAAACTGTCGAGCCAACAAAATTCGAGGATTATGCTGGTCCTGAGGAGGAATGGATGACATGGGAGCCAGATAACAATCTCAGATTGCTAAGGGATGATTTCCAAACCACTATGCTGATCGGTGATAATGCGATTGGAACTCTAAGAGTAAACCTGGACTATGAGCGCAGGACAACAATTTGTGTCACTATTGAATCCACAAATAGTTCATTTGACCCTCTAGCAGATGTATACTTGATGACAACTTCTCAATATGACCGATATACTACAGCTTATGATATCTCAAATGGATATTTTTGGCTGAAAGAGGATAGAGATGATGATGACCCTACTAGTGATGTTCCCCCTGAATGGAGAAGTTTTACTGTTGTAGGATGGCATTCCTTTAGAGACTCACACCAATATGAAAATGTGGATGAGGTTTCATTCTCCATATCTCTTGATGGTCCTGAGATGAGTAGTAGTTTGTTCGGAGATACCACCAATCAATACTTCAACATCGTTGTGGATAACACCAACAACTCTCATGGCAATGATGCAGTTCCTGAGACAAGCATTGCTGCCTATGTATCTGTAGTCTCTGAGCCGAGGTCAACAGTACTTCCCAATTGGACAGTATCCTTGGTTTGCTGTGGATTGATGATGGCAATCTTGGCAGTGCCTCTGATTATGAATAGAAGGTACATGAGTTCGGGGCTTAGCCTAACTCAAGAAGGTCAGCAATTAGAGAAGGGTTTGGTTCCGACTCTGGAGCAAGAATAGTTCAGTATTCCAATAGAGACCAAGCATCTCTAAGGTCACGAACATTGACTAAGCCTTTATCAGAAATTCTGAATTCATTTCTCATTGTTGCATAAACCAGACTCTGGTCGAGAATTGGTGCGTGAAGTCTTGTCCAGTCTCCTCCGCTGCTGGTTGCCATCAGGCTGTGACTCAATCCTTCACCAGTCAATTCTGTTGCAGCCTCGATGATTTGTAGTGCATCATCGTGGTTATTTGCAGTTCCACAGAACTTTACGATATCTCCTGCACCTTGGTTATCTCTAACGATTGATGCGATTGTGGATGCGTCTGGAGTTCCGTTTATGTCATGGACTGATGCGATGATTTGGCAACCGTTTTCCCTCGCAGCATCAGCTAACTTGCCGCGAGTTGAATCGTCTATGGACAATTCCAAGTCAATCCATGATACCTTGGATTCAATGGCCTTTTCTAGAATAGAGATCCTCTCTGATTCAACACCTGGGAAGAAACCACCTTCCGAAACGGGCCTTACTGTGAAAACGACAGGTAATGGCAATCCCTCTTTTAGGGAAGAGATAGCGGCGTCCACATCTACTTCAGACATGTCTACTGTGTCCCAGTCATTTTCTGGTGGCAATTCGACCTTCTCGCCTTCTTCTTCGTCAGAAATTGTTGGGTCAGGTTTTACGAGGTACAATCTGTCAAACCTAACTTCGACCATGTCTGCGCCTGCTAGGTTTGCACGTGCAGCTTCTTCAGTCATTTCTTCGACGGTAGTGCCATCTAGTGCAACACATACTTTCGGGTCAGCCATGCTTCGGCGACCTGCCCTTCTTCATTAACG
>WTIV01000129.1:0-17085 GCA_011525095.1 Methanobacteriota archaeon | reverse complement strand
CATTAACGGTTGCGATTAGTTTTTCAAATTCGTATGTATGATAAATACTGGAAAATGACAAAATTCGCTGTTTTTTATTTTCCCAAAATAGCACGTTTTTTCGGCCTACTTTGACTATGTTCATATACCCCCTTTGACACCATATATTTTGAGTGGAGGAGACTCGTCGTAAATCGTCCGACTGAGGGGAAATTTTACTATTTTTTTAGACAATTTTCAGAACCTGAGTAAAGAGGCCATATTAGAGAATAATAAGTAAGTTTACGCCGAAAATTCCTAACAACAATTTTATTGATTGAGGTGAGTCAATGACAGATGATTACAGTGCACAAAGCATTCAGGTGTTAGAAGGACTTGAGGCTGTCCGAAAAAGGCCTGGAATGTATCTTGGAGATCCTCACGATGGTTCTGCTTTGCATCATTGCATCTGGGAAGTTGTAGACAACTCTGTAGACGAACATTTAGCAGGTCACACAAACCTTGTTGAGGTAGGGCTAAATCTAGACGGTTCACTTTCCGTCAGAGATTATGGTAGAGGGATTCCAGTGGACCTACACGAAGAATTTGGCATATCTGCAGCAGAGGTTATCATGACAAAGCTCCACGCAGGCGGCAAATTCGACAACAGCTCTTACAAGGTCTCTGGTGGCCTTCACGGCGTCGGTGTATCTGCCGTGAATGCTGTCTCAGAGTGGATGGAAGTCACCATTCATCGAGGCGGCACCGTGTACCACCAAAGGTACGAAGCAGGCGTTCCTGTGAGTCCTTTGAACGAAGTTGGTACTTGCGAGGATACAGGAACCCTAATCGTTTTCAAACCGGATTTGGGAATTTTCACAAACATCACAGAATTTGATTTCGACCAAATCGATACAAGGCTAAAGGAAACATCCTTCCTGAACGCTGGACTCAAAATCGAGATAACGGATGCAAGGTCAGATGAGCCACATGTAAGCACTCATCACTACGAAGGCGGATTGTCAGAGTATGTGTCACAAATCAATTCTGGAAGGGAAATTCTTCATCCCACTGTTATTCAAATCTCAGGCGAGAAAGAAGTAGAAAAAGGCACTGTTACAGTTGATTTAGCTCTTCAGTGGTCTAACGCATTTAGTGAATCGATTAGGTGTTACACCAACATCATTCGTAACAAAGATGGTGGAACTCACATGTCTGGTCTGCGAACAGCACTGACTAGTTGTTTGAACTCATATGCGAAGAAGAAAAACATGCTCAAGGGCGAGGCATTATCCGGTGACGATGTTAGAGAAGGCCTGGCAGCAATTGTAAGCGTAAAACACCCAGACCCTTCTTTTTCTTCTCAGACAAAGGATAAGTTGGTCAGCAGCGAGGTTACCGGTGTTGTACAGACAGTTGTTTACGAGAAATTGGGCGAATTCTTCGAGGAAAACCCGTCTGTTGCAAAGGCGATTATCGAAAAGGCCCTTCTTGCGTCTAAAGCCAGGAAAGCCGCTCAGAAAGCTCGTGAGTTGACAAGGAGAAAGGGTGTTCTCGAGGGTGGAGGATTGCCAGGAAAGTTGGCAGATTGTCAGTCTAGAGATCCCAGTGAATGCGAGGTATATCTCGTAGAAGGTGATTCAGCGGGCGGTTCAGCTAAAACTGGTCGTGACCGCCGTATACAGGCGATTCTACCTCTACGTGGAAAAATCCTCAATGTAGAGAGGCAGAAACACAATCTTGTGAAAGTATTCCAAAATCAAGAAATTCAGACAATTATCAGAGCACTTGGCGCTGGTGTTGGAAACAATCCTGATGATGAAGGCGCATTCGATCCATCAAAACTTCGATATTCCAAGATTATCATAATGACTGACGCAGATATCGATGGTGCACACATTCGAACTTTGATGCTGACGTTCTTGTGGAGATTCATGCGGCCTGCTATCACAGAGGGTCACGTTTACATCGCACAGCCTCCTCTATTCCAGTTGACTAAAGGCCGTGTCAGTAAGTACGCCTTCTCCGATGAAGAGAGGGATATCATAATCGATGAACTGAAAGGTGACAATCCCAATGCGAAGATCGGCGTTCAGAGATACAAGGGTCTTGGTGAAATGAATCCGGACCAGTTGTGGAATACCACAATGAATCCTGAAAATCGAACTATGTTGAAAGTCACAGTGAAGGACGCTGAAGAATCAGACCGCATGTTCGAGATTCTGATGGGAGAAGATGTTCCTGATAGAAGAGCGTTTATTGAACGCCATGCAAAGGAGGTGACCAACCTTGACATCTGATGAGATTGAAGATATCGAAGACGACGCAGGAATGCCAGACGCCAGTTTGCTAAACCGCTCTTTGAATGAAGAGATGAAAAATTCGTATATCAATTACGCAATGTCCGTTATCATCGGAAGAGCGTTGCCAGATGCTAGAGATGGTTTGAAGCCTGTACATCGAAGAGTTCTGTATGGTATGCACGAAGGCGGACACACATCAGACAAGAAATTCAGCAAGTCTGCCCGTTCTGTCGGAGAAGTAATGGGTAAGTATCACCCTCACGGTGACCAATCAATCTATGACACCATGGTTAGAATGGCACAGGAATTCTCATTGAGATATCCTCTTGTCGACGGACAAGGAAACTTCGGTTCAATCGATGGTGATCCACCTGCAGCAATGCGTTATACAGAGAGCAGACTGGATAAAATCTCGAAGCACATGCTTGAAGATATCGACAAAGATACAGTCGATTTCCAACCGAACTTCGACGATTCTGAACAAGAACCTACAGTTCTACCTTCACGACTACCTAACTTACTCTTGAACGGAAGCGATGGTATTGCGGTAGGAATGGCAACCCGTATTCCACCACACAACCTAACAGAAGTGTCCGGCGCTGTTCGACTTCATGTAGAGACTATCTTAGAGGAAGGAGAAGAGAATTCAGGAATGCCCGATTTGTCTATAGAACAATACATGGAGCACGTAAAGGGCCCTGATTTCCCAACCGGGGCATCCATTCATGGCATAGATGGAATCTATGACATGTATTCATCTGGAAAGGGAAGGTTCCACGTGCGCTCAAAGTGTGATGTATATGATGACGCTAAGGGCAAGAGAATCGTAATTCACGAGATTCCTTACCAAGTGAAGAAGGCGGATATGCTAGTCCAAATCGCTGACTTGGTGACCAAGGGCACAGTAATCGGTATCAGAGATATTCGCGATGAATCTTCGAAAGAAGGAATCAGAGTTGTTATCGAGGTCAAGAATAACGCAGATCCACATGCTGTCTTGAACCAATTGTTCAAATCGAGCAGGCTTCAGGAGTCATACTCTGCAAATATGATGGGAATATTGGACGGTAGGCCAGTATTGCTCACATTGCCAGTGATGCTTCACACCTATGTTCAGCACAGGGAATCAGTCATCGAAAGAAGAGCGATTTATGACCTTGGAAAAGCAGAGGCTAGAGCCCATATTTTGGAAGGATTGGTAAAGGCTCAAGACAGAATCGACGATGTAATCGCTGTAGGAAAAGGCAGCTCAAGCAGAGAACAGTTCGAATCAGTACTTCAAGGAAACGAAGTGTTCCCTGGTATTGAAGCATTCAGTTTCACAGAAGCACAATCCAAAGCCATTGCAGAACGCAGACTATACCAACTAAGTCGTTTAGATGTAGAGAAGGTACAGAATGAGTATGATGATTTGCAAATCAAGATTACAGATTTGAAAGACATAATTGCTTCAAGGTCAAGGCGTTTAGATATTCTCCTGACTGAAATGGATTCGATGGTCGAGAAACATGGTGATGAACGCCGTTCACACATCGATCCAATGCCACTTTCGATGGATAGGGAAGATCTTATTGAAGAAAGAGCAATTGTAATCACTCTGAGTGAGGATAACTACGTCAGACATACACCCGTTGACACATTTAGGACCCAAAACCGAGGAGGTAAAGGTCTGAAAGGTGTGACCACGAAGTCAGAGGATACACCCCAGCTAATTCTTTCCTGCTTTAGTAAGGATAGACTTCTAATCTTTACAGACCAAGGAAGAGTGTACGGGTTGAAAGCTTGGGAAACCCCCGAAGGTAGTAGATTGTCTAGAGGTACACACATTAGGAATTTGTTAGAGAGCATCAGAGACGAAGAAAACATAGTTTCCATATTGCCTCTATCAAAGGAAATTCTAGAGAATCCAGAGGGTCAATTCTTGATGTTTGCAACAAAGATGGGTCTAATCAAGAAGACATCTCTAGCAGAATATGTAAGAATTAATCGAAATGGAAAGTATGCTCTGCGCTTTAAGAAGGACGGAGATTCGCTTATCAACGTAAGGTCTGCTACCGATGAACACGACATTGTAATGATTTCAACAACAGGATATGCCTCGAGATTCAAGTGTTCTGCAATCAGAGCATCTGGCAGAGTATCTGGAGGTGTTTACGGAATCAAGGTTGGAGATAGAAAGGGCTCCGGCGGTGGATTCGTTGCAGGTATGGTCTCAATCAATAATTCTGAAACTCAGATTTTGACTCTTTCGAAGTACGGTATGGGTAAGAGAAGTACAATAGGAACAGGAGACAGAGTTCCAATTCTAGACGAGAATGGAAATCAAAAGATGACAGAATCCGGTGAGCCGAGGTTTACTACAGATGGATACAGACAAACACGTCCAGGCGCAAAGGGTGTTAGGACTATGAAATTAGATGAAGAATTTGATGACATGATAATTAGTGTCAGAAAGATTCCAAACCCAGATGACCATCTATTCCTGCTTACCAAGAAGGGAATGATGATCAGAACCGAGGTTTCTCAAACTAAGAGAACCACCGGTAAAGCTACCAGAGGTACTCGTGTAATGGAGTTGAGAAACAAGGCTAAGGATGGTTACGACGATGAAGTTATTTTCAGCGCTCGCCTTCCAGCTGAGTTGATTGAATCCAGCAAAGAAAATGCTGAGGAGGAGTTTGACCTAATCGACCAAAACCAAGACGGTGTTATCGATAAGGAAGAATATCTAGCAGCGGTTGAGTCAGGAATACTCAATGAAGAGGAATGACCAATTTTCCGACGGTTTCAAACGCTAGCCGCATCTGTAGCGGAATAAGCGAGCCTCTGTGGGTGATAAAATGGATGAACAAAATCTAATCTATGACTGGAATATTGTTGACTATGAATATTCAAGAAACTCAGCAAATCATCCGCATGGCGTATGGTTTGATGATGAAACCTTGAGAGACGGTTTGCAAAGTCCTAGTGCATTGAACCCTTCAATCGATCAGAAAATCGAATTACTCACCTACATGGAAAAACTAGGAATCCAGAAAGTGGACCTAGGACTGCCTGGCGCTGGACCGTTTCACAGAGAGCACATTGATGCAATGTTGACTCACATCAAAGCGAATGACTTCAAAATACGCCCGGGTGCTGCGGTTAGAACCTTGATGAATGACATCGAGCCTCTAGTCGAAATGCAAGCAAAGCATGAGATGGAAATCCAAGCAAGCGCATTCTTGGGAACAAGTCCAATCCGCCAATTTACAGAAGGTTGGACAATGGAAAAACTAGTTTCTACAATGGAAAAGGCGGTTTCTTATGCAGTTGAAAACGACATTCCTGTTATGTTTGTAACAGAAGATACAACCCGCTCAAAACCAGAGGATGTCAAACTGATTTATCAAAGGGCAATGGAGTTAGGTGTTCGAAGATTGTGCATTTGCGACACTTGTGGCCACGTAACTCCTAATGGAGTCAAGCAGTTACTATCTTTTATCGATGAAGAAGTCATCAAAGATGCAGGTTACAAGCGCAGCGACATTGAGGTAAATTGGCACGGTCATCAAGACAGGGGTCTTGGAGTGGCGAATAATCTCGCAGCGGTTGAAGCAGGGGCGGATGTTGTTCATGGTACTGCTTTAGGAGTTGGTGAAAGGGCAGGAAATGCTCCCTTGGACCAGACTTTGGTCAATCTGTCACTTATGGGTGTTATCAACAACGATCTATCGTTACTTAGCGAGTATGTTCAGAAAGCAAATGAATACATCCAGGTTCCACTGCCAAGAAACTACCCAGTCTTTGGTCAGGATGCGTTTGAAACCGGTACTGGTGTTCACGCAAGCGCTGTAATCAAAGCGATTCGAAAAGGAGACATGTGGCTTGCTGACAGGGTCTACAGTGGTGTCCCAGCAGGCGATTTTGGTCTAGAGCAAGTAATTAGAATCGGTCACATGTCTGGCCGCTCCAACATAATTCACTGGTTAGAGAGCAATGGTATGGAAGCAACCGATGAACTGGTTAGCCACTTATTTGAGGTAGCAAAAAGTCAGCCAAGAAACATGGAAGAGCATGAAATTAGGGAAGCAATCGCTGCTTTCCAAGCCTGATTAGGCCGCTTCTTCTTGTTCAGTGTCTTCAGCGTTGATTTGTTTCCATTCAGCATCAACTGAGCCACCGGACCATTCGCCTTCAACTTCGATTTCCACCATTTCGTCATCTTCTCGCCAAATTGCTTCACCTTGGCTACCATTTACGATCAGCATACCCCTGTCGTCCATTTGGGTCTTCAATAGTTCAATGTGTTTTGTAACCGGTAGGAAATGTCCCACTGGGTTACCAGCTGTCACGAATGGGTTGGTTGCTGTACAAATCATCAGACCGTCTTCTGGTGCTACGATGTCTACTGATAAACCAGGGCTTCCCGGGTCTGAAATAGTCGCAATGACGTCTCCTTTTGTCACAATACTGCCTGGTCCGACAAACATGTCGAGAAGACCGCCCTCTCCTGCGCGCAGCCATGTCGAGCCTCCCGCATTCAATCTAAATCTTGGTCTGGCAGGATTTTTTGGAATGACTTTGAGTGATTTCAATACGTTAAGACAACCTTCGACTGCAACCTTTACAGCTACTTGGTCTAACTGATTTGCTTCTCCACCCTCGTAGGTTACAGCAGCAATATCCATTCCGTTAGCGACACGTCTCAAACTACCTTTTGGTGGTCTGCTGTCGAGGACAACTTCTATTCCAAAGGCCTTTGCTAAAAGATAGGATTCAGGATGAGATAGGTCTCCTCTAATTTGAGGCATGTTTGACCTACCGACCGCAGCGCTATGGAGGTCGATAATCACATCGGATTCATCTATCAAATTCTTCTTAACAGTGCTTGCAACTCTAGACGTAGTGCTACCTTTAGATAGACCGGGAAACGCTCTATTGAGGTCTCTTCCATCTGGGAAATATCTAGACTTTGAACGATAACCTGGCAAGTTTATGACAGGAACAATTCTTACTGTACCGGCCATTGATTGTGGGTCTAATTCGCCACCAGGTTCAGTGAACTTTGAAGATAGTAAGTTTGTGCAAGCACTTGGCCCTGTTAACTCATCACCGTGGGTTGCTCCGATTATTGTAATCACTGGCCCCGGTCTAACCCCGTGGAAAATTGTTACAGGAATTGGCCACGAATCTCCCATGTCCACATCAAGTAGAGGCATCATAATGGTTCTCATTTCACCAGTTTTGATTCTCTTTCTTAGGAATCTAATGTCATTCCAATCAGAAGCTCTGTCCCAGTCAGGTCTCGCTTCTGACTCGTGCTCATCAAGCGCTTTTTTTATTGCCAAACGCCTAGTTTTAGGAAGTTCATTTGCGACCCTTACACGTCGCTTCTTCCCGGCCATGCTTGGCCATCAAACGAGAGGACATCAAGATGATGGATGCGAATAGCAAATCAACCCCCTTTGATAGTGCACACACATGGAGCCGGGAGTTCAACGTCAATATGCGCCCACCTCGATTTGTTTTGGATGCGGGCCAGCAAACGAAAAGGGATTACAGATCGATTCTCATAGATGCGATGAAGGCTTAGAACTCAGGTTTACTCCATCTGAAGAGCATCAAGCGTTCCCTGGTATGATTAACGGAGGGATTATTGGGAGTCTGCTCGATTGCCATGGTAATTGGGCTGCTGCAATCGCTTTGATGGACCAATCAGGGTTGGATGAACCACCTTGTACTGTAACCGCTACTTATTCTGTATCTCTAAGGAGGCCAACGCCTACAGGAGTAGAATTGTATGTTCTAGCAGAAGTTGAAGAACTATTTGAGGATAGAGCGAAAATAAAGATGACACTCAAAGCAGAAGACAAGGTGTGTGCAACAGGTAGCGGTTTGTTTGTAGCGGTTAAGGAAGGCCACCCTGCTTACCATCGGTGGTCTTGAATGGTCAAACCAAACAACGCTCAATTGAAGGAATTGACAGAATTACGAGAGTTTGTAATTGAAGTCATGACGTCGATGGGGATTTGGAGTGAAGAACTACTTACTAAATTGACTAGTATCGATTTAGGCGTGTTGAGGAAAAATGCCACCCAACGTCATGGCGTGACGAGGTGGCGCCAAGGAATCAGAAATCCTACAGTACCTGAAGAAGTCAAAGTAATCGAATTGCATCCAAGACTACTTTCCCCTGAATGGAAGCCGTATGCCGCTTGGGTCTTACATCACGAATTCGTCCATGCTTTGGGTTACACCGCTCATGACTCGACATTCCGGTCACTAGAGCGATTATGGCCAAGCAAAGAGGCATCTACGATGGGAGTGAAATTCACAGAATCACTGCGAAAAGAGAAAGCAAAGTGGTTATGGGTTTGTGATAAATGCAAGAAAGAATACCCTAGACAAAAGAAGGCTATGGGGAAGTACATGTGTAAATCCTGCAAACAGGTTTTACGAGATGTGCCCATAAATGCGTCACAGTGATTAGTATACCACTCAGACAGCATACCATGCGGAGCAAACTCACAGTCTTGCTCCTGCTTATTCTTTGCATACCAAATGTCAGTGCAGCCATTGATTCAGAAGATGATGGTGGGGAACTTTGGTTCTCATGTAACGATATCAACGATTGCTCTCTTACTGAATTTCATACTGGGGAGGAGAGTATTAGTGGTAGTGTAAACTCTGCTACTCCATTCTCTCCGTCAACGGTTTTTATCGAATTGCCAATGACTCCTTCACAAACTGAAATCGCATTGATCCCTCAAGAGATTGATGAATTACAGATTGATTTACGGTACCAAGATGACATTGTTGGTATTTCCCGACCGGACATGGAAGTGACTATCATTATTGCACAGTCTACAACTATAATCGAATTCCAAGGGGATTCTAATCCTGCAGATGGTATGCAGGGTCCGTATAAGGTAAACGATGAGCCACTAGATCTTGCTGGTGACCGACTATTGTGGCCAGGGGAAGAAATCAGAATTTTACTTCAGTTTGAAGTCGAGAGGCCAGGGACTTGGCAGTTGAATCTTAGAGGTGCTTCTTACATGTTCCTAGACATAATATGGTCAGAAGATGTCGAATCTCGAGATGTCGATGAACCGTCTTCATATGCATCTCCTCGCCAAACAGAACTGGATACAGTTCACTATGGTGCGTTGGTAGAAGATGATTGGGATTGCTGGTCTTTTGATGTTGAAAATCACGAAATAATGACGATTACAATAGAGTGGGAAGAGGTGCCATCTGAGATAGAACAGAATCATGGCAGACCGGATCTGATTCTACCGGATAACCGCCTTGCACCAGCACCGGAATTAGAAACAGAAGTAGTAAATGGCGTAACAAAGAGTACATGGAAGTGGAGAGCATTACCTGTTGGAGAATATGATTTCTGCATCGGTGGTAAACTGAATTCGTTCCAACCCTACAAATGGATCGGATTAATCGCATTCGAGAGCTTTGGCCCCACATCTCCCGATGGATTTGATTATTCTTCATGGGAATGGGAAGGTTATGGAATGAAGGCTGACCAATATGGGTCAGTGGATTTGGATGGAACATCCGGAGTTATGGTTCTAGTCCTATCATTCGCTATTTTGCTTGGTCTAGTCATCGAATTGAGGTCTGAAACAACATCCCGAGCTGTAAGGTTCGGCATATTTGTTCCAGGTGTTCTAGTTTTGTTCCTGAGCGGAATAGTTTCGCCAATGTGGGCTATAGCAGGAGAAATGCCATCATCAGATGAGATGACTTTAGACGAATTGATTGATAATCGATTAGACCAAATTTGGCACGCATCCCACCCAAATGCTCCAGCCTCTTCAAAGGCTTTGCACGTCGGTTCAACATTCGGTATGTTGGACGGCGAGACATTGTCTTTGAGATTGATTGCAGATTCTGCTTGGCCTCTGGATGATGGAAGATGGCAACTCTACATTCCAGAATTTTATGAGTTAGATTTTGAATCAAAGATTTTTGCAAAGGTTGCAGAAAAATCAGAAACAAGCCCATTAGATGATTTACTTGATTCACATTCACGTTCGTTCATTCTTCTAGCAGCAAGAACCTTGATGTTGGATATTCTAATGCTTGAGGCATTGCTTGTTGTTGATGATTTACCCACTTCAAACGTTATTCATTTTGAAACAGAAATGGTTGAATCGAGAAAACTTGGTTCGATTCAGGAACCTGCTTGGGGTACAAGGCCAGCAGACTTGCCTGAGGGAAGATGGAGGCTTATGCAGGAAAACCTCTATCCAAACTTGGTCTCAATAGTTTTGCTGGACGGAATTAAGGATGATTTAGAATTCAGGATTAAGATAGACAATGAAATAAGTCACAATTTGATGTATTCCTCAAATTCAGTGAAGCCATCAGAACCACTGCTTGAATCACAATACGTATGGGTAATTGCAGGAATTGCCCTGATATTGCTAGGTATTGGAATTGAAAATAAACGCAGAACTAATGCGAAGAATATTCTAAACCAGTTTGCTTTGGAAAACAAATGGGATTAATCATCTAAACTCTTGAGGATCTTTTCTATCTCTTCAGTGATTTCACCACTTTCTAGCGCCTTGGTTAATTTGTTCTTCTTTGCCTTGGAAAGTCCTTCAGCAGCATTTACGATCATTACTTTCTCCTCATCTGTGACCTTGCCATCAGCAAGAGCGGACTTTATTGCGCTCTTGACAGCCATCTTTGCGGCGTCCTCATCACTTATTCCCAACGCAGTTTGAATCGCTTTCAATTCTTCAAGTTCCTTGTCAGTGATTACACCGTCAGCGAAAGCGTTCTCATATTCTTTGACTAGGAACTCTGTGTAAGCATCAGGGTTTAGGATGACATCTCTGATTAAACCATAATCGATGCTACCTTGTTTTGAGCCCATTTCCAGCAAAACAATCGATTTTCTGACTTCCTTAATTGCCATATCTTTCAATCCATGCCCTGCCCAAATTATACCTGAAACGGTAACAGCTGCAGCGAACCATCTCATTACATCAGGGTCTACTAGATCGCCTGGAGAAATTAACTGGAAAATTCCAATTACGGCCATCAGTGAACCTGCTATGACCTCAAACCAGTCATTCAAATCCGCTTCATCATCGAAGACTGAAAGTCTCTCGTCAACCAAAGCATCCTCGCTTCCCATGTTGTATGCACGTACAAAATAGGACTTAGCAGTGTCGGCTAATCAATCGCTTACCTTTTGGACTATTGACACTTCAAACAACCATGGGTGAACCGGAGAGGTCTGTTTCAAATCTCGGTTTGCCCGCTGACTTCACAAATTTCATCAAAAACGACTGGGGTATCGAAACACTTCATCCACCACAAGCAGATGCCATGCCTTCAATACTTCAAGGCAAGAACACCATGGTGTGTATACCGACTGCTAGTGGAAAGAGTTTGGTAGCATATATGGGAATTGTCAACCAATTACTAACCGTTAATCCAGGTTCAAGAGGGATATACATCGTTCCATTGAAGGCACTTGCAACAGAGAAATTGGAGGAGCTAAAGCAACTTGGTGAAAGCCTTGGGCTAAAAATCGGATTAGGAATTGGAGACGCACCTAGTGAAACCAGACAAATCGATGATTGTGATATTCTTGTATGTACTAGTGAAAAATTAGACTCTTTAATGCGTTCTAAGGCAGAAGTTTTGCGAAGGGTTTCAGTCGTTGTTGCAGATGAGTTCCATCTCCTAAACGACAGCCACAGAGGACCTACTATGGAAATTAATCTGGCTAGAATCAGGCACTTGTTGCCAGATGCCCAAATAATCACATTATCTGCTACTGTTGGGAACTCTCAAGATTTAGCAGATTGGCTCAATAGCGATTTGGTTGTCTCTGAATGGAGGCCAGTCAGTCTCGAGTATGCTACACTGGCTGAATTGGATTTAGAGCCAAGGGCCATTCAGAAAAGTGAGTTCTCATCAAGTTCAAACCTAGGGCCACCGAGGACTCTCAATGGTCCAAAATCACATATTGCTTGGGCTGCATTGAGCGATGTGTACGAAGATGGAGGCCAGTTACTGGTGTTTGTATCTTCAAGAAGATCTGCCCAATCTGAAGCAAAGAAGTTGGGTCAACGTATGGAGAAGTATCTTCAGAAAAATAACCCTGAAGTATTGCCGAAACTGAAAGAACTGTCTCAACGCTTAGCGAGGTCCTCCAACTCAGCAATGGGTGATACTCTTGCTGAGTGCGTGAAAGGTGGTGTTGCGTTCCATCATGCGGGTCTAATGCACGCTCAACGAACAGAAATCGAAAATGCGTTCAAAGAACGGTTGCTGTATTGTCTCAGTGCAACTCCAACCTTGGCAGCAGGAGTGAATCTCCCTGCTAGAAGAGTTCTTGTTAGAGATTTGAAACGTTTTGATGACGGCATGAGCCGGCTATTACCTGTAATGGAAGTTAAGCAGATGCTGGGAAGGGCAGGTCGTCCCAGATACGATCCTGTGGGAGAGGCTTGGTTAGCATGCAAAGGTGGTGACCCACGACAAATGGCGGACGAAATCGCAGACCGCTACATTCACGGCCCTGTCGAAGATATCACATCGAAATTAGCTGCAGAACCCGCAATGCGTTTTCATCTTCTCTCGTCAATTGCTACAGGCGGACTCCTGACAAGAAGGGCAATTGGTGAGTTCTTTGCTGGTACTTATCTTGGCCACACTCAAACCAATTCATACCTCCAAGAAACAATCGATTCCATGCTAAGATGGTTGGTTGAAAAGAGGTTTATTCGAAGGACAAATATCGGGGTGGAAGAAGAAGACTGGGATGATGAATTACCGTCTTGGGTTGATGCTGCTCAGGCAGCATCTGGCGTTACAATGGGTAAGAAGAAATCATCAGAGCCCGCAGAAGCAACCTTTGGATTCCAGAGAGCATCTAGAATCTCAGTTCAGACCTCGAGTTCACTTAAAATCGAGGCCCTTGACAATGAATACGAAGCGACTCCAATGGGTGAGAGAGTAGCTCAATTGTACATCGACCCACTCTCGGCTGACATATTGCTTGAAGGCTTGCGACGAGCTGTTAGGAGGATTGTTCGTAACACACTTCCAGTGACCAGTTTCTCACTTTGTCATCTAGTTGCAGCAACCCCAGATTTTGTATCGCTGTGGCCTAAATCAAAGGAACTTGAATTTGGAAGCGATTTGAGACAAAAAGCAGCGATTGTTGAGGATGAATTATTGATTGAAAGTCCGATTGATGAAAGGGCTATGGGAATGGTCAAGAGTGCTTGGTGTACGGAATTTTGGTACGAAGAGAAAGACTTGAGGGACATTGAAAAAGAATTGGGTGTAACTCCCGGTGATGTATATTCTCGAACAGATTTGATGGGATGGCTTCTACTTGCTGCTAGGGAAATATTGCTAAGAGACGATGTATTTGCCGAAGAACATCTTGGCTACGTTGCAGATTTGGCAGGATTACTAGAATTAACTCGGGCTAGAGTGCGAGCAGGTTGCAAAGAGGATTTGCTACAACTTGTTCAGGTTAGAAACGTTGGAAGAAATAGGGCGAGGACCCTATCGGAAATGGGAATCAGAACCCCTGCGGACTTACTTGCAATGTCTGCAAAGGATTTAGACAAACTAAAGTCGAAGCGTGGATGGGGCCCAATTTTGGTGGAAAGAATACTAGATTCTGTCAAGAAAATTTCAACAAAACACGAAACTAAGCAATCTCGAAGCGATGATGAACCCCTCCCTGGAGAGCGTCAGGGTTGAAATTGTGAATGCTTTCCGGCAATTGTGTCCCCGCCAGCATTTCCATGCAAAAGAGTAGCACTTAGCGAGCCTTGTGTAGACCCAAGGGCGCTTGCTATGACGTGGATAGAGAATAGAGAATCGGAGAATTGGGCACTCATCAGCGGCACATGTCTTGCGAGTGATATTCATGGCTGGGTCGCTCATGAAGTTCTAATGCGAAACAAAGAACGGGGTAAAATGAAATCAAATTCACTTGATGGTGAGTTTATCAGGCTACTATCAGGCACACATCATATTGCTACTAGTTTCAAGAGAGCAGGTCTGTGTGAAGGCGACGAAACAGCATGGATTGTTGATCTATCATGCGAACAATCTGAAGAGATGTTTACTCAGCACGCTGAAAAGATGAACTTTGAAATCATTGATGAGCGACCAAATATTTCCATTTTTGATGGTGCAAGAATGGGTATTGAGGGAGATGCATCAGAGGATGCTGCAATTGGACATATCCACCTCTCAGATTTGCGCTAGAACTCGTAAATGTGAAAGAGCCCCGACTGCACCGGGTATCTATGGTGGTCGCGACTCGACAATCAGATTCGATGTTCTCTAGTGGGAGATTACTAGATGAAGACAAAATAAACAAGGCACTGAACAATGCTTCAGAATTAGGAGCCGAATATGCAGAGATAAGATTGGTCAGTCAAACCACCAACACTGCTTCTCTCAAAGATGGAAAGTTAGAGCGTGCAATTCCCGGGCAAGAAATAGGCGTAACAATGAGGATACTTGCCGACGGTGCTTGGGGCGTTCATTCAACAAGTGATATTTCATCAATTCCTGAACAGGTAGGGCCAACGCTAAGGTTAGCAAAAGCTGTTGCAGCACGTCGTTCTTCATCACAACTTCCAGTAGGCCTAGCAGAGGTTCCAATAATCGAGGACGTTACACATTGGAGAAGTGTGAAAGATGTACGCGATACTGATTTGGATACAAGAATCGAGATGATGCTGGCTATCGATAATGAAGCCAAAGACCATGAACACATCGTATCGACCTCTACGGGTTGGTCAGATGAACACATTCACACCGAATTGATGACTACTGAGGGAATGAACAGAGTTTGGTCGTTCCAAAGGAGCCTAATCAATGGCATGGTCACAGCACGAGAGGGCTCTGACGTTGTCTCCTATAGAATGAGGCATGGCGGAGAGGGTGGACTCGAAGTTATTGAGTCATGTGACCTTGGTGAGATGGGTAGAAATGCAAGAATTTCAGCCCTAAGGCTGCTGAAGGCTGAAAGAGCACCATCTGGTAAAATGCCCTTGGTTGCGGATAGAGATCTAACAGGTGTATACATCCACGAAGCTTTGGGACATCCGTGTGAGGCCGACTTAGTCGCTGCAGGCGACTCATGTTTGGAAGGGAGACTTGGTCAAACAATCGGCTCAGAGATCTGCACAGTTGTTGATGATCCAACAATGCGTGGAGGCTATGGCTGCTATCCTGTAGACGATGAAGGTGTTGATACAAGACCAAAGAACCTGATTGTAAACGGAGTACTAACCGAGTATCTCAATCATAGAGAAACCGCCCACAGATACGATTTAGACCCTAATGGCGGAGCTAGAGCACAAGATGGATTGCACCATCCACTAGTAAGAATGTCCAATACTGTGATTCAAGGTGGAACTCACAAAGACCTTGATGAATTGATTGAGGATATCGAATTCGGAGTTTATGCTTGCGGTAGCAGAGGTGGTCAGGTAGATACTGGCAGGGGCTCATTCCAATTCGCAGCACAAGAAGCATGGATTATTGAAAATGGTTCATTGTCACGCCCAGTGAAGGATGTCAGCGTTTCAGGAATGACTCTTGAAATTTTGAAGAACGTTGATGGCTTAACTCGAGACGCATATCTCGGTTCACCAGGTTTCTGTGGCAAAGGTCAAACTGTCCCAGTGGGTGATGGCGGTCCGCTAATGAGAATTAGGGAAGCATTGGTGGGATGATATGATTCCAGATGATGCAGTTGAACGCTTGATGGATTCAGCATTAGAGATCGGAAAAGCCTGTGATAGCGAAGGAATTTCCCAGTGGGAAATCTTTGCTTCGCAAGGATATGGCCACTCTCTTGACATTGAAGCTGGTAAAATTTCCATGGCTTCAGGCGGTGGCGAGGGTGGATTCGGAATTCGAATTGTAGAAGATGGAAGGTACGGTTTTGCTCACTTGGTTGACCCTTCTTCGGCATCTCATGCAATCGGACAAGCAATTAGCATAGCAAGAAAATCTCCTTCGATTGAAGGCTTTGAGTTACCCGGTAATCACTCTGCTACCCGAGTTGGTGGCATGAAAGATAAAGCAATTCTAGACATGGGTCCCGAAGACCTATTGGCACAAGGTGACCAGGTGCTTACTAGAGTCTCTGAGTTAGATTCTAGGGCTGTTGCCGTAGGCGGAGGAGTAGGAGTAGGTGCTGGCGCAGGTGCCATAGTTACAAGTTCGGGAATCGAAGATGGCGGGGTTTACACCTCACATGGAATCGGCATTCATGTTTCAATAGATGAGAATGACCAACTAACTTCTTCGTATGAAGGAGAATCATCAAGAACTCTTCTCAAAGATTTGACAGCGTGCGTTGACAAAGCTGTTCACTGGTCCCAAATTACTCGTGAAAAGGTTTCAGGAAAAGCTACACAAGATTGCCCAGTGTTGATGACATCTGACGGTTTTTCTCCTCTATTCTCTGTAGTTGTCCCATCTGCAATCAAAGGAGAAAGACTTGCTAGAGGCGAGTCTTTCTGGTCGGGGAAAATGAATGAACTCGTGATTGCTGACCACCTTTCTCTAGTCGACGACGGCCTAATGGAAGGTGGAATGTCATCCGGCTCGAGGGATGATGAGGGTGTTCCGAGCAGAACTCAAACAATAGTTGATTCAGGCAGATTGAGTGGTGAATTATGGTCCACCCGGGATGCTGCAAAACTAGTCTCTGAAGGCAAGGTAGATTCTGCGCAAACAACAGGTTCTGCATCAAGAAGAGGTCATACAGCACCTCCAATTTGCGGATGCAGTGATTTGATTCTGTCCTCGT
>WTIV01000194.1 GCA_011525095.1 Methanobacteriota archaeon | reverse complement strand
ATGTATCCTAGAGTTCACGATTTATCCAGAATCGGATAGTGTGTCTAGTTATGCAACATTAACAATCGATGTAGAATCAGTAGAAACTATTGAAGAAAAATCCGATGATAACACCGATGATACCACAAACACCGAAACTACAGATTTAGAGGTCGAAAGCTCATCTTTGCCAGCACTTTCTCCCTTCTTGTGTATGTTAACATTGCTCTTTTCAGCAGTTATCCGTCGAAATCCATAGATTTGTGACTGTATTCCGGCATTGATATTCATTAACCTTAGATGATACTGAAGCCACTGTATTGCTCAATCGACGATAATCTATATGAGTGGGTTGGAGTTGCGAAACCTGCTACGTTAACCAGTGGGCTTTTTTTTAGGGGTAACAAAAATGACAGAAGAGGGCTCAACTGGAATCAAGTTAGAAACTTGGCTTTTGGTTGGATTCATTGTTGCTATGTTACTTTCAACAACTGTAATTGTCATCACATCATCTGACAAGACCACTGTCTACTCGGCATATGTCACAGATGAGGATCAAAACGTACAATATCAGCAAGTCTCGAGTATGAGGGGCTCACTTGGCGAAGATGGTATGGACTATGTCGTTGCAAATACAATGTCCACTCCAATGCTTGTAAACGACTGGAGAGAACCTCACCGAACTATGCTAGTTATCGCTGCTCCGGAAAAGCCATTCGATAATGCAGAAGCGGATGCTCTCTACGAATTCGTCACTGAAAGAGGTGGCAAGGTTATCATCGCTGCAAACTCAACAAACGCTCAAACAGTTGCTGACAAGTTCGATGTCAAATTCTTCGATGCTCCAGTAGTCGATCCAAACAGATTCTATGAAGTTGCTAGCCAGACCGGTGAAGTTGAGCCTCAAGATTCTAGGAAACTCTGGGCAGTTGCAGGTGTAAACAAGGTATGGGACGACCAATTTGAGCGCAGACCATACTGCAGCCCTGAAGCACTTCAAGACAGCGACAGATACAGCGACTGTGCCTTGCCAGTTCTATTCCACCGCCCCACAGCTATTCAAGTGCTCGACAATGAAGACGAAACCAGAAACGTCAAGATACTTGCACACGCATCAGGCTCCGCATTCATAGCCAGAGAAAACATGGATGCAAACGACCCAGATAACCCGATTCTTGGTGGTAATAATACCGGTCTGATCATCAGGATGGACTACCCAGGAATAGAAGCAATCGATCAAGTAAAGGGAGTCAAGGAAGGAAACGTGAAAGTTACCGGCAGCATTGTATTCGTTTCAGACCACTCTGTATTAGCTAACCACCTTTGGGATATTGCAGATGCAGAGGTCACTGGCAAGCAACAGTGTGATACTGTTTACTATGGCGAGAGGCCTTGCTGGGATTCTCTACTTTCATCAACCGAGGGAACTGGAACTGATTGGAACGGTAACGAAGACTACTTCGTGACTCTAATTAGAGATATGATGGAGCACGACAATGACGAGATTTCTACTGTAATAACAAGTAAGAATGACAATTTCTACATCGTGTTCGACGAGTCGCGTCACGTTACCTCTGCAATATCCTCACCATTCACTGAGGCAATGGGTGCAATAGTTATGCTAACTAGTGACACCCTACTAAAGTGGTTAATCGTACTCAACCTTATGGCACTGCTATCCATTGCGATAATGGTTGTACCAGAAAAAGAGAACTGGAGACACGTTTTCGACCTTACTAGATTTAGAGAAAGACCGAACAAGGTCGACCCCAATTTGTACTTACAGCGCGTACGAGAGGCTATGATGGCTAAAGTGCGTCAATTCAACGACCTAACCCGTGACGAAATGGCTAGGAAAACACCAGGTGAGATCCAATCGATGGTTAAGGACCCTCGCCTAATCGAACTGTTGTACTCACAACAGAGATCATATTCCAACGAAGAACTGAGGCAATTATTGCAACAAATTCGACGTTGGGGAAAGTAAACTAGGAGGTAAAAAGACATGCAGCCAGCACCCCCACCACCCGCAGCCCCCCC
>WTIV01000197.1 GCA_011525095.1 Methanobacteriota archaeon | reverse complement strand
AAACCATTGGAAGAATCAAATCTCTATCACCGTGTGCAGATCCAGTCAGGAATATTTGGCCAAATATGAAGACAGAAATTGCGAATGGTAGGGTGTCCAACAGTGGCGCTTTGCTAGACACATTTCCTTCTCGCTTCATTCCTTTACGTCTCTTGAAATAGGAACCAGTTGAATCTCCAACTAGGCTCGTAAATCCGAGGAAGGTACCCATTACGAATGCACCTGCTGCCCATCCTGTAGCTGCTTGGGTAGGTGAGATGAAAACCCAATTCTCAGGTACCATTGTCATGAGATAACATAGCAGTCCACTGGTTAGGGAGCCTCCAATCAAACCATTCCACGTCTTACCGTCTCCAAGTAGTCTGTTGCCATCCTTGTGTAATCTACCTCCGTCGATTGGCCAGGGGCCGTAACCGGTTTTTGGTAGCCACTTCCCCCACATCATTGCAAAGGTATTGACCAAAAATCCAGGCAAGTATATCCACAGTGTAAACAACATCATTTCGAAGACGTTGAAATCTTCCATGGTATCATGCTGTACTATTAGGCCTTTGAACTCAGTGGATAAAATTCCCTCGCGATGGGCTTATGAGCCTCACTATTATGGATGCAACATGGCAGGTATGACGGTCCTTGTTGTCGGTGGAGGGGGCAGAGAACACGCCCTTTGCCTAGGTCTTGCAAAGAGCCAATCCATCAGCGAAATTCACTGTGCTCCGGGAAATGCTGGAACCGCAGAAATCGCTACTAACCATTCGTTCAGTCAAGTTTCTGATTTAGTTCATCTTGCTTTCCAGTTGCAGGTTGATTTTGTTGTAGCGGGCCCCGAGGCTCCACTGTGTGATGGTTTGTCTGACAAATTAGCAAAAATGGACATCCCTTGTTTCGGTCCAGTCGCAGCACTAGCAAGGCTTGAGGGAAGTAAACTGCATGCAAAACAAGTGATGAAAGAAAATGGAGTTCCAACTGCCGACTTCCACGTTTTAGACAGGAATAGCGATGTTGATGCGGCATTGAACGAGTTTTCTGACAATCCGTGGGTAATCAAGAGAGACGTTCTTGCCGGTGGCAAGGGAGTTGTAGTCACAACAGATCGAGATGAAGCTAAGGAGTTCATTACAGATTCAATCAGAACAGACGGTAAAGTGCTCCTCGAGGCTTTCCTTCCTGGCGAAGAAGCAAGTATGCTTGTTGTAATGGATGGAAGTGGATATGTTTGCTTGCCCGCAAGCCAAGACCACAAGCGTGAATTCGAAGGGGACAAAGGCAGGAATACCGGTGGAATGGGCGCCTATGCTCCTGCGCCAGTTTACACAGATTCAGTCAAGGAAAAAACTGTGAATAGAATCGTTGAGCCGATGCACAAAGCCCTTTCTTCCCGTAGAATTCCCTACCGTGGAGTGCTATACATAGGACTGATGATCGATGGAAATGGAGATCCATACGTGGTAGAATTTAATGTTAGATTTGGAGACCCGGAATGCCAAATCACTATCCCTCTTGTCGCAACAGATTTGGGCAACGTATTACACGCTGCATCAGTAGACAAATTGTCAACTTTGAATGTTCAATTTCACGATAAGCATGCGATGACGGTTGTACTTGCAGCAGAAAATTATCCTGGGCCTGTTGAAAAGGGAAGAGAAATCAGGAATCTACCAGATTCCAGTGAAGATTCTTGGGTAAATCATGCTGGTACAAAAATGGAAGAAGGGGTACTTCTTTCAAACGGTGGAAGAGTATTATCTTGCACAGGAATTGGCAACGATTTGCAAGAAGCGTCCACAAAGGCATACTCCCTAATTGACCAGATTGAGTTAGCCGGCTCTCACTATCGCCGTGATATTGGTCACAGAGCCCTATAGGCATATGAACAAAAAATGTCATGCAGTATCCCGTTTTTCAATATGCAATTCTATATCCAAATTTATTGGTAATAGGTAACGCATAAAAAGGGGTCTTTGGTGGCCGCAATGCTACAGCCTTTAGGCTGCACCTAGAAAACTAGAGGGAAACACAATGTCGACA
>WTIV01000154.1 GCA_011525095.1 Methanobacteriota archaeon | reverse complement strand
CCGCTGGCAAATGCTTCAATTCTTCTTGAGCACAGGAACGAGGACGGCATTCTAGATGCACCTCTTGAGGTTCAAACCGATAAAGACGGCAAATTCAAATTCACAGGAGCCACACCAGGGTTAACCTCTATTGAAATTATCCGCTATAACGAGGATGGGAAAAATGACGCTGTGCGTCATCGTTTGATTCTGAATCCTCCTTCACCACTTGAGAAAATCGGCTTTACTACAATTGATTTTGACATGCCTGAAACCTCAAAATTCTCAGATTTGGACTGCACTGGAAATTACGCAAATGGCTCATGCGTTAGGACAATCAGTTACTTCGAAGAACAGATGGAATTCCCCCTAATCGATGAATCAGCCGCAGGCCTCTACATCATGATAGGCTGGGCGATGATCGGCTTAGCATTGATTTCAGCTGGCTTTGCATTCTTTGGCATCAGAAAAGGCTCAAGAGGAATGATTCAGACTTCCTGCGTTCTCGTATTCTTTACTGGTGGGCATTACTACAGCGCTTGCTTATTCTCGATTATGGCATTCGCACTAACCTTCACTGTACCGCGTAAGACGATAGTATTGGAAGCCTGAAGCCGACACTCTATTGAGAAGTGACGCCTTAGCGCAATCATGGATTTGATTCAGGCGGCCTGGATGATTCGAGATTTAGGCCAGCCTGTTAGCGCCTTAGATTTGGAAGAAGATTCCGTAATTGCCGGCGGCTGGGACGGAGCATTGCGAAAATGGAATGGTGATGGAGACTTAATGTGGAAAGCCCAATGCTCAGACAGAATCGAATCTATTCTCAGAATTGAAGACCTAGTTGTAGTAACCTCTGGTTTACACATATCTTGCTTGAAGGATGGTGAGATACTCTGGAGCGAGGCATTAGAGGGTTCAGCCGATTTACTAGCATTCCATGATGGTGAAATCGTAGCTACATCGAGTGTATACGATATCGAACATGGGGATTTCATGGAAAGCGCAATTTGGAGATTTTCTTTGGAAGGCGACCTACTCAACGTTGAAAGGATGGACGAGAGGCCTTGGTTTTTAGATTCAAAGGACAAGTTATTACTTGGACTGGGTAGGCCAAAGTGTGGCATTCTAGTCGACGGCGAGCATCAAAACCTCCCAACAGACTCACCTGTTACTTGTGGATTATATGGCCGAGAGAACGTATTGTTCGGACATGCCAATGGTGTCATAACCTCTCTCAAAGGAGAAATAATCTCTGAAGAATCTTCATCGATAGAATCCATAACTTGTGTCGAAAAAGGGTTTGTAGCAGCATTGGAGTCTGGAGAATTGGTTGCTAAAACACCAGACTCGAAGCCGATTTGGAAAGCCTCAGGAAAACAAGTTACAACCCAGGTAGCAGGATTCGATGACATGCACTGGTGTGGCCGTTGGAACTCTAGCAATGGAGTGGTCGAAGTAAGGGACAGTAAAGGCGAATTGATTGTTACAGCAAAAACGACTCGGCCTAGGGTTTCAGATTACAGCGAAAACCGCATCGGATTTGGTTTTGAAGACGGACAAATTTTGGTTTGGGAAAAGGGACTTTTCTCTAGGAGAATCGACCAAGAAAAAGGTGAAGAAAATTCTCGCAAATCTGCACTTGCAGCCAAGCTAAGATCATTGAGAAATTAGTGTTATTTTTGCTGATTTTCTTCCAGTGGTCACAGTGGAAAAATATCATTCAGCCCCCCATTTCCGCTGGAAAATGGGTGGAAAAAGCGTAAACTTTATTTGCCACCGCCCCCCAGGGGGAAAGTGCCGCTCCACAAGGAGTGGTGGAGGGCGTCCTCGGATACCCTCTGGGACCCTTGCCAACCGGCCTGCTCAAACCGAGCAAAGTGTTGGTCACAAACTCTGGAGACAGAGCGAGTGAGGCGCCAGGGAAGAGACGAACTTTTCGGAGATCGTAAGTTCCCCCGCCCACAGGATGACTCCAAGCTCCGGCAAAGAGTCAGCCACGCAACCTTCGGGAAGTGTGGTACAGGGAGGGCTGCAACCTAGTTGTAGA
>WTIV01000110.1 GCA_011525095.1 Methanobacteriota archaeon | reverse complement strand
GTTGAAGCCATCTTAATGAGTGAGAATGAAACAGTTACCAAATTACACAACAAGGGAGTAATAATCGACGGAGAAAGTGTCCTAGTTTCGAGTATAAATTGGGGAGACAACTCTATCCTCAGAAACCGCGAGATGGGATTAATCCTTCATTCTCAACAAGTTACACAACCCTATCTGGATTCATTCTGGGAGGATTGGAATAGATTAGATGACACGACCGATACCGATATCGATGGTATTCCTGACTTCTGGGAAGTTGCCAACGGCCTTTCTAGAACAAATCAGGATTCTGGTATCGATACCGATGGCGATGGACTCTCAAACCTAGGTGAGTATTCATACGGCTCAGACCCTAATTCCAACGATACTGATGGAGACTGTATTGCTGATGGGGATGAGATTCTTTGGGCTGCAACTCAGAGTAATGTATCTGCCAGTGATGCTCTAAACCTAGCTGACGCAGATGGAGACGGCACAGACGACAACACTGTGATTGGATGTGAACCAGACCTAACAACAGAGCCTGTTGATAATCAAACAGAAAACAACACAGACAACAATACTGGAAACAATTCAACAGTCGTCGACCTAGATTCCGATAATGATGGAATCTTAGACGATGTTGATGAATGCCCGGACACTGCAGAAGGTGCAGCAACAGATACCCAGGGTTGTTCAAACGAGCAAAACAAGAATCAAGTCTTCAAAGATACTGAGGAAGATGGATTATCCTCTGGCATGAAGTTCATGTGGACACTAATCACAATTGGAATAATTGTGTTATAGGTGCAGGAACTGTGCTCCTGAAGAAGAAGAAGGAGGAAGATTTGGATGAGGAATTATCTCAAATCGTCGAAACTACGGATGCGAAATCTTGGGATATGCCAGTTCTAGATGGAACATCTGAGGCAGAAGATCTCGGCTTTGACCTCAGTAGATTCCCAGGATGGAGCGCTGAACAGGTTCAGAAATACCTCGATTCTGGTTGGACTGAAGACCAACTTGCAGAGTGGTATCAGCAACAAGTTAAGGAAAATACCGCGTAAGATTGACAAGGGAGTGCTAGAATCGGTAACCGATTCACATGGTTTACCGTAGCAGCAACCCGGCGCTCGCTCCCCATTATTTCCAAGGCGGAGTAACCACAGAAAGAATGACCCTAGATGGGACAGTAAACAAAACACTGACCTTGTTGGCACTAGTAGCAATCGGTGCAATGTTTTCGTTCTCGATTGTAGCAGAAAACCCATCACTAATCACGCCGCTGATTATCGGTGCAGGGATTGGTGGATTTGTTATGGCATTGGTCATCATGTTCTCAAGACCAAATAACCCGCAGATCTTGATGAGCATGTATGCAATTCTCGAAGGGGTTTTCATCGGTGCATTCTCCTATATGATTGAAAACTACTACCTAGGCGGTGGAGAAGGAATAATCTTGCAAGCACTAGTTGGCACAGTTGCAGTATTCGTCACTATGCTGGCTGTTTACAAATTCGGATTGATTAAGCCAACCGAAAAATTTGTACTCGTAGTATCTTCAATGGCTGGTGCAATCATGATATTGTACCTATTCAACTTCATTCTAATGCTATTCGGAACTACCGTACCTTTCCTACACAGCAGTGGACCAATCGGTATTGGAATCAGCATACTATTCATCACAGTTGCAGCATTATTCCTAATTGTTGATTTTGGAATGATTGAGAACGGTGTAAAGTATGGTGCACCAAAGAACATGGAATGGTATGGCGCATTTGGCCTAGTTCTAACACTGGTTTGGCTATACATCGAGATGTTGAAGTTAGTCGCTAAACTTCGTGATTGAAATGACCCGAACTCTGTCTGTTTGCAATCTTGAAGACTGGCGTGCAGGTGGCAAACGCCGAGAAGAATTTGTCAAACAGATGGGTGAAGCACTGCAAGACATCGGATTCTTTGCATTAACAGGCCATGGAATCGACGTTGAAGCAATCAAGAAATCATATTCTGTTGCTGATGAGTTCTTTCAACTTTCACAAGAAGAAAA
>WTIV01000090.1 GCA_011525095.1 Methanobacteriota archaeon | reverse complement strand
GTCGGTAAAACCTACACCAAAGAGGAGCATAACAGAGGAGCAGAGAGCTCTGCTGGCTCCAGAATTAAATGCAGATTTGAAATTATTACAAGATTCAACGGATTTTGATTGTTCGAAGTGGTATATTCAATGATCATTGATTGATGTGAAAGAGTATTGGGAGTGGATTTCGCCTTCGATTTCTATTTCTCCGGTCTTCTCAATGAATTGTGATTTTTGTAAAGCTCTTCTGATAATGTGCGCTTTCACATCGCGCCCTGCCTCTTCTAAGGCGCTCACAATTTCTCGAATTGTTGCGGGGCTATTGTCTCGCAGCCAGCCAACTATCCAATCTGCTTGGATACGATTTTGGCGTCTCTCCTCTGTCCAACGCCTTCGCATGTGAAAGTGTAGTTGGCAGTGGTTTACAGATGTTAATGTGCCATGATTCCATATTGAAATTGAAGGAAATCCGGAATTTCCCTTATATGCCAGACAGCGATAGCATAATTTGAGCAACATGATGAGCACACTTACTCTAATTTACTTCAAATTGGCTGAGTTAATCTCAACCCTTTTTCCATCTGCAGACGGTATGCTAAACCAAATTGGTATGAACATGCTAACTGACCCAGGCGCAATAATCGCTCACATTTTTGAGCAACTATTGATGCTGGTTGCAATCATTGTACTTATGCCTCTTTACATTGCGTACAGGATATTCATGGGACTAATCGGTCAGCCAGTACCTGTTCCTTGGTTCTGAATCAAACTCAAGCATTGGAATCTTGCCCGTCTTTTTCTGTGTTTGAGACAGGTGGCAAATCCAAATTTTTGCGCTTTATGCTAGCCCTGAGTTGCTCTAGGTCTCCATAACAAATCAATGAATCACGGAACCGTAACTGTATATCTGGGTCAGGATTCCAAATTAAATCTCCAGCTCTTGATAGCGCAAAAACCGGCATATCTTCTTTGAAAATTTCACTAATTGGTGAACCGATTAGATGGGGATGGTTTCGTAAGTGAACCGATAGGACACCCTGTCCAGGAATCGTTTTCAGAAGTTGGTCCACGTTAACTTCATTGAAGTCTGATTCTGATATTACGTAATCGATAATCGCTCCCGCAACATTCACGCCGCTCGCTTTCTCAATACCTTCGAGTCCAGGAGATGAGTTGACTTCCAATACAAGTGGTCCGTCATTTCCTTCAAGCAAATCAACCCCTGCAACATTCAATCCGAGTACTCTGGCAGCACGACATGCAACCTCTGCATATTCATCAGAAATTTCGACCTTCTCTACTGTTCCATTGAGGTGGTAGTTGGAGCGGAACTCTCTGCCTCTTGCTTTTCTGCGCATGCAGGCAACTACTTTTCCACCGACAACTAATGCTCTGATGTCTTTGCCGTGGCTTTCTGCAATGTACTCTTGAATTAGAACTGCTTTGCCAGTTACCAATAATCCTTGGACTAGGTTACCGGTCTCCCTGAGTGTATGTCTAAGGAATACGCCTTGACCCTGCGTGCCTTGAGTAACTTTGACAACGACCGGTAGTCCTCCTACTGCATCGATTGCTCTTTCGATATCTTTCATGTCACGAACATATGCTGTTCGAGGTGTAGGGATTCTATTCCTTGCAAGGATTTGGGAAGAGTGTAACTTGTCTCTGCTTTGGAGAATACCTTGGCTTGTGTTCGCAGTCCAAACGTCGAGTTGCTCCAAGTGCCTCAAAACAGCGACACCGTGCTTGGTTATCGAGTGACCGATTCTTGGAATAACTGCATCATAATCGAACTTCTGCCCCTGATGAAGAATTCCGATATCTTGTTCTGCAACGAATAAGGAAAATTGCATCGGATTGATGACTGCAACGTCCATTTCTCTAAGGCGAGCCTCTTCAACAAGACGTCGCGTACTGTACAATCGCGGACCACGCGATAATACTGCAAGTCTTGTTGTCATGAAGAGTATCTGCAGCCCTTACCTTTTTGATTCCTTTGATTTTAATGAATCGTTCACTTCAAGTTCTGATTGCAGATGGGAGGTTCATGTCCGATGAAGTCCAAGAGGAGCCGACCACTAATGATTCGGAAGAGGATGCGATTGAAGAATTAACAATCGAAGAGCGCCAAGAAGCTCTCAAAAGAGCCCGTTGGAACGTCTTCATGTACCTCGGTTTAGCGGCTCTGCTATTCGGTTTCGCGCTATATCCTTTCATGTCAACTACAATGGATGTTGATGAGGGGATTGGATCAACTGACAAAACGATTACAGTTTGGGGTTTGCCCGTAGCAGGTGAAGATTTCACGGACATCCCCGTTGAAATTGATGTAACTGTACAATCATTGCCAACAGATGTTAACAGCATCGAGGTTTTCATGATTGAAAATTCCAAAGGTTGTGATTCTACAGACGGCTCCATCGGTGAAGCTAGGTCAGATCTTCAAAGCGGAGAATCCAAGCATCCAAACCAGTACCATATTATCGAGAATCCGGTTGAGTCTGAGACTTATTCAGTTGAAATGAGTGTCGATCCAGGTATTTATTGTGTTCAAGTTGTTGTTGACAGTTCGGGAAGCGGATTCAGCGGGATCAATGTAAAGGCTGATGTCGCTCTTTATCCAACCCAATTACCACTCGCAATATTTGCAGTTCTGTGCCTTCTAATGTCGGGATTCGCCTTCATCGGTGCTCAGAAACACGGCAAACACGTCAAGAGTTTGGTTGAGCCAAAGAAGGAGCCAAGCATCGAAGATTCAGTACTTGCAGAAACATCTGCAGCTAGAATTGCCGCAGGACCATCAGGCCCTCCAATCGGCCCAACTGGCCCGCCAGCACCAGGTCCTACTGGGCCACCCGCTCCCGGCCCGTCAGGTCCACCTACTCAGCAAGAGACAGTGGCGGCACCCGCATCGGAACCGGTTGCAGAACCAGTTGCTGAACCAGTGGCAGAGGATGTATACGAAGACCAAGGAAATGGTTGGTATTTCAGAAAATTCCCAGACGGTACCTATGACCAAAAGGTGTACGTTATCAAGGATGGATTTTACGTTCCCCACGAAGAGCCTAGTGCTTGATTTGGCCCCTTAGGGGCCACAATTACCCCCACTATTCAAAGAGGGTGAAGTCCCCGTTAATATCGATGGGTGAATCGGAATCCTACGTTTCCTCTTCTCACACGGTGGCCGAATTGAAGGCCATGTGTAAGGAAAATGGGTTACCTATCAACGGCAAAAAAGCCGACTTATTGGAGAGATTAAACCGCTATTTTTCCGGGGATGACGAGCCAGATGAGGAAGAGATGATTTCCCTTGAGGACGAGTCAATCTCTATGGAGGAAGAAATAGTTTCATTGGAATCAGAATCAGTGCCCCTACCAGTAATTGACGAAGATGAAGAAATAATGGAAGCCGAAGTCTTGGACGCTGAGTTTATTGAAGAAGTAGAACCTGCTTTTGCTAAGGAATCAAAGCAATCTAAAACCCTCATGGACCAAATAAAAAATCCAAAAGTTGCGGCGGTCCTACTCACAATTCTGATCGCATCTGCAGGATGGTATTGGTATGTCAATAATCAACTAAAACCGTTCACAGCAGACGATTTACGATACGGAGATTCGATGGAATACACTCTGCTCAATGGTGAATTAGAGGTCACAGGTGAATACGTTGAACTGATACGGGAAAACGTCGATGTTGACCAGTTGAATAAGTCATGCCGCCTCCTAATGACGTTCTCAGGAATTGGAACAACCTCCGTGACTGAAGGCGCATTAAGCGAACTCGACTTTGAGGCGGATGATTCACTTAGAGGCGTAGTGCGGGCAAAAGGTGCTTACGGTCTGGATTGGCTGACAGTCGAGAAGGTGCAAACTCGTAATTTTGACCAAATTGCTCTGAAGAGTTACAATCCGAAACCACTACAGCCCGATGAATGTCAATCTGGCTCCTCGATTTATTCGGTAGGTGGAAACCTCGAATTCGATACCAAATCTTGGACTGAAATCTCGGAGAGAGATGTTATTGCAACCGAGGCTGATTGGAAACTTACTCTTGGAGAGGATTATACTCAAGGCAAAACGGTATCAAATGGTCTTGGAGGAATTTTAGGACTACTGGAAGACGTCGCACCTGGAGTAGCAGTTGTAATTTCACCAGTTGAAATACGTGAAATGATGGGCACTCAATTAATAGAAACAGGTGCAAGTGGTACGAAACTTGGCTGGGATTGGAACGTATTAGGTCCCGACGAAGTTGATGGAGAGGAGTTGTGGAAGGTCTCACTTGAGAACAATCAAATTCGCGATAATTGCTTTGGGCATGCAAGGATTACTATGTGGCTAAGCGAAGATTCACCGTGGGCGGTAAGGCAAAACGTAGATGTCTACATTTCTGGAAATGAAGGGGACAAATCCGCATGTGGCACAATATCCGAAAGGCTTGCAGATGTTGTACTCCCCGACGGTAAAATCAGCATGACTCTTGAGATGTCAATGAATTCCTTGACACGAGGAGACAAACTCCTCGATTTAGGCCGTAGTTATTCTTCGGTACCTAACGCAGGCGCATATGTTCCAACCTCTGAGGAATTAATCGATTGGGGAGATTATGATTTGCATATGCCAGATAATTCGACTCTCCGCTCCGAGTCTCTCGAGGATGCGGTTCAATGCTTGTCAAACGGGCACGTATCAGAAGCGGTTGCAGCAAATGCTGCACTCAATGATGATGGATACATCTGGAGAGCGAGAGATGATAGAAGCCAATCGGGGATTACAATCTGGAATCTATCTTGGGTGAGTTCTGATCCAAATTCTGGTTGGGTCGAATTAGAAGTAAAGGGTGATGCATCAGGCGAGAATTGTACCTACATTGCCCACGGGGGAAATGATGAGACTGTAGCGCACAGTCGCAGTGATATTCCAGCCGTTCTGAGCATCAAGATGATGGAAGAGGATTTGACAGACCAAACGAGATATCCTGCACTAAGCGGACCGGATGGCCTGTTTACAAGCAGCGGGGATTACCACCCCGAAACTAGGGTTGGAATTCTTGTGGTTACTCCTGACAGTGATTTCACAGATTGGCTTAGTGTGATTGAAGTTGGTGATGCTGGAGCTACCACATTGGATATTACTCGAACATGGAATTCAAACATTAACGGCATGCAGTGGGAGAATACGCTCTCACTCGCAATGGATGCTAGAACTGGACAGTTGGTTGGATGGAACCTAGCGCAATCTCCACTTTGAGGTGAAAATGTTGAGTGGGAGAGGACTAGACCATCTAATCGAACAAAACGAAACGGACTTGGGTTTCCTTTCTGCTTATGGCGGTGGAGAATCTCCTGAGGAACTGCTTCGTTTAGTATCTCAGTCAATTTGTGATGGAATGATAGTTACAGCGGTAGAACACGGAGTGCAGTTCAAGTTGGAGGCGTCTAATTTGCCACTTGTGAATTCAGATATTCACAGAAGAGGATTCCTGAATGGGGAACTTACTGATTCAGGTGTGGAAGTAACGATTACTGATTTCGGGCCAGAGCAACGTCGATTTATCGAACGCCTGGTTGAATTCATTCAGAGCGAGTAGCGACTGCAATCATCACAGCAACCACTGTTGCGAATAGTCCTAGCGCTGGTAAGAACGATTCATCATCATCCGAATTTTCTGAAGGGCAGTTATCTCCGCCCCACTCTCCACCGTTGAACCAGCAATCTGACCAAGTCTTGTAGAAGCCCTTGCTAGGGAACATTTCTGTTGTATCATTGTCTTCGGTGTAGGTTGCTTTCACCCTCCAGTTGACGTATGAGTGGTCTTCAATAGTTGTGACAGCGGAAGTGAATATCTTTCCATCCGTTGTAGAAACTTCTGCAACTGTAGGAGGTAAGCAAACCCCTTCGTTGTTGCACATTTGTGTGGTTAACTCGAAGGTTGTGTTGTTATTGATTGCATCATCAGACAAAGTGAGGGTTATCTCCCAATCTTCGAGGTCGGTAGTGGTTTCAGTATGCGTGATTTCGCTAAAGATTGTCTCATCAACGTTCGGTTCAACGTTTACTCCTCCTTCTTCTGCAGCGCTTGCAACGTTTAGCAGTGCGATGCTAAGTAGAATGCAGATAACGGATTTTGAATTCATAATTCCATCTCCCATAACTCGTCACCAACCCAATGTATATTCTTCAGTCCCTTCCCTTTTAATTCTTTGACCAAACTGTTTCCATCCTTCATTGCCCATCCTATGGCAAGAGGTCGCTTGTGTTGTTGGTCTCTAACCCAAACAAGGTCGCCCTCACTGATGGTTTCATCAGCTCCATGTATGCCAGCCACCATGCAATCAGCACCTTTCATCAGGAATGGAATCGCTCCATGGTCGACCTCCACAAATCGCTTTTCACATGGGTGGGAAAGGAATCCTCGGAGTGTGAGGAAAACTACTCTTTCATCATCAGGACTCATCAACTCAACTGCGAGCGGTACTCTGTCGACAAGCACCATCTTCCATGGGCCATAATCAGCCATTTCAAGGAAGGCACCATCTACTGCTAAATCGATACCAAGCGCTTCTTCCAAATCTTTCAGCAAAGGTGCGATGTGCTTTCGTCGCACAGGCCTACGCTTCTTTATTTGCCAATCCTTCGCCATGACCTTGCGTAAGGATTCACAGGTTTGACCCTTCGGTTTGATGAGCCTAGCACACTTCGGAGTATCATGGACGTGTGGTGTGCGATCAGGACTTACCCAAAACACGCAACTGAACTGAGAAATCCGATTCCAGAAGAACCAGTATTTTTCTTGAAGCCTTCATCAAGTGTTGTGGAGTTTGGAGAAATCGATGCGTGCGGGGGCGACGTCCATCACGACATCGAGTTAGTTCTCAAGTTAGGCGACGGCCTCAAACCAACTCACATGGCGCTCGGCTTAGATCTTACAAAACGCAGTGTTCAAGACATGCTCAAGGAGAAAAGATTGCCGTGGGCAGAGGCCAAGGCGTTCACTGGTGCTGCCGTTTTGGGCGAATGGATAGAGTTTGACGAGAGAGCCCAGTATCAATTAGAAATCAACGGAAATCAGGTACAAACCGGTTCATTGGATGAGATGAGTTGGAGTGCGTCTGAACTAATTTCTAAACTTGCAGATTGGGCTCCAATAGGCAGAGGAGATATCCTGTTTACAGGAACTCCTTCAGGAGTGGGCCCTCTCAATGCGGGAGATGAAGTAACAGCCTTGCTGTACGTCGATGGTGAAGTTGTTTCCACCCATTCGGCAACTTGTGTATGAAGCATACCATTCAAATATGAACGGCTGGTCGGCAAGCCGCTGGAGACAATTAACATGGCACAGTGGCACGGAATTTCTCGTCGCAAGTCAACAGGTGGCCGCCGCGTTCCCGCTCGTGGAAAGCGCAGCACCGAAATTTCATCTGAGAAGCAGTTCGCACTAATCGGCGAGCCTCGCAGAAAGATCTACCGTACCACAGGTGGAAACGTCCTAGTGCGCGTACTTTCAGAAAACAAGTGCACAGTCAACGGCAAGGACGGAAAGTCCTCAGTTGCAACGATTACCAACGTAATCAAGAACGATGCAAATCCAAACTACACTCGAAGAAACATCCTAACCAAGGGTGCAATCGTTGATACAAACAAAGGACAAGTCAAGATCACTTCACGCCCAGGACACGATGGTGTTCTAAACGGCGTTGTTCTTTGAATGGATTCAAAGCCAACCACCCACTGAGGGGTTGACATGGACCACAATCCAGACCGAATCGCAGTCTGGCCTGGCTACTTCGATGCAAAGGTAAGTCGCAGGAGCGGTCGGCGTGTTCCACGCGATTCAAGTGTCCTAAAACCAGACTTAGAAGGCCTGTTCATCGCATCTCGCGCCCTTGGCTTGAGAAAAATCAAGCGAGAAGAGAGAGTTTCTCATCCAAATCGCCCTCATGCCAAAGAAGGCAGACTTTGGGTATCCAAGAAAGGTGCAAAGGAATCCATCGGTGCGGGAAGCAAAGAGGAAATCATGCAACTAATTGGTGGTCAGTGGCGCCAGATGCAGAAGGACCAGAGAAACGATGAGAAAGAAGCGCAAAAGCGCGGTCCAAAGGTCGGTGACAAGCGAG
>WTIV01000029.1 GCA_011525095.1 Methanobacteriota archaeon | reverse complement strand
CCATTAGATCCTGAAACAAACGTATTCTTGGATGATACTCGTATCAAGAGAATAATTCCAACTTTGAACAAGTTATCAAAGTCGAAAGTTGTTCTTCTCGCTCATCAATCGCGCCCCGGAAAGAAGGATTTCACCTCGACTCTGGGGCACTCCAGAGAATTGGGTAGATTGCTCGGTCGTACCGTAAAATGGGTTGACGATATCTATGGAAAGAAAGCACTCAACGCTATCGAGAATCTAGAAGATGGTGAATTATTGATGCTAAACAACGTCCGTATGGATGAAGAAGAAAATAACACAAAGGGAGATTTCTCCGTCATGGCAGAGACTCAAATGGTACAAAATCTGTCGATGATAGCTGATGCCTTTGTCAATGATGCATTCGCTTGTGCCCACAGGAGTTCACCCTCAATTGTTGGATTTACCAACACACTTCCTTGCATCGCTGGAGAATTGATGAACTATGAATTATCCAAATTAGGCCAAGCTCTTGAGAATCCAGTCAGGCCTTGTATCGCAGTTCTTGGAGGAATCAAGGTCGACGATTCAGTTACCGTTGCTGACAATATGCTACGAGGTGGAACATGTGACCACATCTGGACAACTGGAGGCGTTGCTAACCTCTTCCTATTCATTTCTGGAATTGACATCGGTGAGACAAATGTCAGTTTCTTGAAAGGCGAATTGGGCAAGGCTTGGGGCGAAACAATCGCCAAGGCGGGCCAGTTGCTAATCGACTATCCTGAGTGCATAATCATGCCAAGCGATGTGGCGGTAGACATAGGAGGAAACAGGGTTGACCACTCAATCAAAAATCTACCAATTGAGGCACCAATTTTCGACATGGGAATCACAAGCGTACGTGCGCTATCTCGTGCGATTAAGAATGCTGGAACAATCATTCTTAACGGCCCCGCTGGAGTATTCGAACGCACTGACTTCGCTCTAGGAACCGTTGAGATGTTGAACGCTTGTGCAGAAGGTGAAGGATACGCTGTAATGGGCGGAGGTCACACTGCTACACTCGTGAGTCAGCGTGGGCTCGCTGACAAGATGGGGCACGTCTCGACTGGTGGCGGTGCATGTCTCGACTTGCTTGCAGGTAGGACTCTGCCAGGGGTTGCTTCTTTGGAAGAATCCGCTAATCAATTCAGGTTCTCAATCTCTAAGCCGCTTGACCACCAGTGAAGGTTTTCGTGGGGTTTTTGAATACCCCAATCAAAATAATCTCATGGCAGAGGTGGAATTAGTCGAAGATCAATCAATCCCTGTCCAGAGGATTATTTCAGTGGCTTGCAGAGATTTCATGGCGTTTGATGGCCTTCACACCTTTGAATTTGATGAGGGAGTAAACACAATCGTAGGAGGTAATTCTTCTGGAAAAACCTCTCTACTTACAATAATTTCACAGGCCCTTTCAAGGACCTTTTCACTAACGTGGAGCGGTAGATGGTACAACAGAAATGACATCGGGGAATCCTTGATTGAAATGAGATTCATTGCTGGAGACCAAGAGCATTATTTGAGACGTGTTCTACAAGGAAGCACTACAACTGACATACACCTTTACGTAGGGACAGGAGAAAACCAAATTTTCTATCGCGACGGCGGGGCGATGAAGTATCTCAGGAAGTTGAAGCCAATTTCAACAATAGATAGATTTGACAGTTCGAGAAAAGATTTCTATTTATGGACTAACGGAAAAACCGTAAGAGTGAGTCCAAACTTCTCGAAATCCAAGAATGTCACCAATATCATCAATGGAATAAATCGTTTCTTACCTTTAGCCCATAGTGATGTTGTCAAACTTAGACTAATCGATGATGATGTGATGGCTCAATACAGAAATGGTGACATGTTCCATCTTTCAACACTCGCTGGTGGCGATGTAAAGACTATCTTTATAATCGCTAAATTGTACAACCTACTCAATGGTATAGAAAAGGAAGATGCTTCCAAAGTCATACTTGTAGATGAATTAGAAATAGGTCTTGACAAAGGGAACGCTGTGATAATGCCACTCAAAGGCCCCAATCT
>WTIV01000014.1 GCA_011525095.1 Methanobacteriota archaeon | reverse complement strand
GTTCTTGGCGGATTGGATGAGATCAACATCTGTGTTGGATACAAGATGGGAGATACAGAAGTCAATGAAATGCCTGCAAGCGCAATCGCTCTAGAAAACTGCGAGCCAGTCTACGTTACTGTCCCAGGATTCCCATCACATTCTCTAGAAGAGTGGCTAGGAATTGCGAGAAAGTGTAATTCAGAAGGAATCGGATTCACAGGATTGCCTGCAGCTGCCCAAAATTACATCAAAAAACTAGAATCAATTTTGGGCGTTCCAATCTCCTCTGTCGGTCTAGGTCCAGACCGTGATGCTACAGTTGACCGCGTGTGAATCCTCAAAAGGGAGAAGCCTACCCGGTCGGGATAAGGGGCGCTTAGCTCAGCTGGAAGAGCGCTTGGTTTGCAACCAAGCGGCCGTGGGTTCAAATCCCACAGCGTCCACCATCATTAGCAACCTGCTTTGATGTGATTCAGTAACAGTTTTGGGACTATCAAAAGATACGGGAATTGGACAAAGTTGAGAAAAAATCCGCCCTTTACATTAAGTAGTAAAGATAAACCCAAGTTACTTGGGGAACACCTATGGGTAATCAGAAATTAATAGCCGGAGCGGTCATGGTATTGTTGAACTTGGTACTACTATCACCAATAGCAACAAGCATGGTAGAAGTAGCAGTCGAGGAAGAGTTCGAAACTTATCCTTATGACTCTGCATGTGCAAATGCAGACTGTACGGAAGTTGAAGAAGACTGGGCTACATCAACGTCAGAAAGAACATACTACGCATGGAACCTCACCAACGCAGATGAAGTAATGGCTGGCGAAGAGGCGGTTTACGAGAAACTCGGTCCATTCAATTATGACATTACTTACACTCGAGAAATCGTTGATTTTGATAAGGAGGCAGGCACCTTAACTTACACCGAATCTAAGGTATTCACTTGTGCTGATGACACACCCAACGATTGTAACACTGAGATTACGCAACTAAACATCCCATTCCAGCCGCAGGTGGTTGGAGCAACTGGAACTGCAATTAGTGGGATTATGGACCTAACCAAGGTTGGATTCGCTGCAGGTGTAATGGGCATCGAGTTGGAATCCTTCTCTGCAGCAAAGAAGACTGCAGATGACCTGGACATGCAGTACCAAGCGATACAAGCAGGTGCAATGACTGGCGGTGCTGCTGTTGATGCAGCAACTGCTTCAATGATGATCGGAGTTGGAATGTACGACCAGTTTGACATGTACTTCGCATCTATCAACGGTTCAATGATGAACAATGATACCGCTGGTGTAATGGTTACCTACACCCAAGCAATTCAAGGACAGCAAATGGCTCTAGCAGGAGGAGATCCATCAGGAATCACCTTCACCGGAAACGCATCGATTGGCAACATGTCATATGCATTCGAATCCGCCACATGGATTACAGGAGATGACGCATCCCTAACATCAATGCAGGGTGTCTTACTTCTAGCAGGCCACTGTGATGCATTCCCTACAGCAACCTACGATGAAGTAATGGCAGATGCAGCAAATGGATTTGCAAACGTTGGAACAATGCAACGAGCATCCGTTTGGGGATTCACAGCAATGGTGGATGAAACTACTCCAGATGTCAATGCAACAATCGCCAGAGATTGGGCACTATGTTATGGAGTCGCAGGCCAATTCGCTGAACTTCACGGCGGCGGCGATGATACATGGTACATTGATGGAAACGTCAATGCATCAACTCGCTTGACGAACCTACTAGGCGTTGACATCGATAACTCAGTTGCAACAGGACTTCTATTCGGCGGAGCAAACACTGACATGCCAACAGGCCTACTTGCAACTAACGCTGATAGCACCGCATTCGGACTTGCAGCATTCGCGTCAATGGATGCAGAAACAGCAATGGCAACTTACAGCCTTGATGCTACCCAGTACGCTACAATTGCAACCTGGGCTGGCGGATGGATGACAAGCGCATCCTCTCTAAACATGGCTCTTTTAGGCAGCTCTGGAACAATGACAGCGGAGCAATTCGTCAATGTCTCTTTCGGCG
>WTIV01000091.1 GCA_011525095.1 Methanobacteriota archaeon | reverse complement strand
CTCTAAAACCGTCTCTCCTAGCCTAGGAACGCGAAGAATGTCCATTTCCTTATCTTCCACCAATGTTACGACTTTCGACGTTCCAGACGTGTTTATGGCGCAAATATCGGCATCCAAATTTCTGTTCCAGCCTCCAGACCAAGAAACTGGTTGATATTTGCCCGGGCAAAGGGTGATTCCAATTTCACCAGCAAATGAATCATGAGTTATCCATGAAATCACCAAAGGGTGGCTTTCACTAGTGCGCAGATCGTATCTAATCGGCCAAGATGAAGGCATCATTCAACCCCCCTGTGTGGAATACCATATCTGTACATCAAACTCCAGACACTATGGCAGATCGAACTGTATCTGAATTCCCTGATGCTTTTCTTGAAGTTATCATACTCCATGTTCATTACGTAATCAGTAAGAAATAGCGAAAAATCCTCTTTGGAGATCTCAGTTCTGTGAGGGTAGTCCGCATCATCCAACGTGAAGTGCTCTGCATCTGGGAATGCGCTTTGAAGGTGAACCATATTCCTGGCTCTGACTAACAAATAGCCTTGCTTGTGACGGTGTGAAACCACGCTAAGGAAGCCCCCTGAAACGAAAATCCACATCATACCACCCCCCTACAGTCATGCCTTTCCCAGTTGCCAGACAAAGTGTTGTTTGGAAAGTCTCTCGCTCTCCAAAAACCATCGTTTCCTTTTTGCATCCATATCATCACGCCGCAACCTCTGTTGCACCTTCTTGGGTAGCCTGTTGTACCCATTCAAGCCACCTCCATACCAAGTGTGTCAACAGACTCAGCATCTGCAGCCCCCTCACTGGAGTCTAACTGTATGAGCATGGTGTAGCCTTCAGTCTCGAAGACCACGCCTACAGACTCGCAGGTGTGCTTTAGCATAGCCATACTGTACAGCGACACACCTATGTTCCCTGCTGCAAAACACCTTAGGGAGTTTTCTCCCGCCACTTGAAGACCGAGGCACATCTCCTCGTTCCAGTTGAAGCAACCTACTCGTCCGCTTTCCAGTTTTCTTAGTACCCAAGACTTGCAGTGTACAGACTCTGCGGTCTCTATGTCCTCTTGACTAAGCTCAGGTAGCATAGCGTCTGTGTAAACTACCGTTTGTTCTTTCTCACTTTCTTCTTTCTTTGTTATGTTGTTTGTTGTCATCATATTTTCATCTCCTTTTTCATTTGGTTTACTTCAATTCTATCTTCTGTTCTAGTTTATTTATTCCAGAAATACTACAGTCATATTTTCATTTTTAGCGTGTGAAATATTGCTGTAAATTTCGCCCAATACCGACAAAATATTTCCATGCATGAGTGTACTTCGTACACTCATAATTTGTTGCCCGTACTATTTAAAATCTGTCTTGGATTATTGGAAATTTGCAAAAATCGACCCATTTGTGCAAGAATTGCAACTTTGGTCGTCGCATATGGGCGACAGGTTGGTAAAGCAATTGGAACAAACCGCAGCGTCTTGAGACGGTTCGTATACAGCGACATGTGTGAAACCGCACTGGCACTGCATCCACCATGGGTTGCCGCCTGAGACTAGATCCCACGCAGCTTTGATATCAGATAGGTAAATTTTAGCGAATTTTTCTTCTTCTGCGTTTGTGAACATTTTTATCTCTCCTTTGGGGTCATTGATGTATACTATTGTAATAACATATATAATTGCCCAAAATAAGTCGCAGCACTGCTCTATTGTAGTAAAAATATCACTAATACTATGGCGGTTTAGATAAATTTATATTGCCCCTAAAAAAATAAGATTCATGGAGCACATGCCATGCTGGGAGATGCTTCGTTCACGCAAGTATTGTAAGTTAACCTCGCATTCCCTTTCCGGGGTGTCACATGGCAAAGTTTGGGAGGATAGCAAAGTCAACAGATTACACACACTCCGTCTAAGCAGCGATTACGTTGCCGCATTGAAAAGACGCCCTGGGCCAAAAGGCCGTCGCTCAAGTCGAGTAATCGGCGCAACACCGGATGATTCCTATATTCAGCGTGGCCAGAGGCCTAATGGGCTGCC
>WTIV01000240.1 GCA_011525095.1 Methanobacteriota archaeon | reverse complement strand
TCCCTCGGGAGGACCAGGGGGTGGCATGTCTGGATTTCCGGGGGGTAGTCCTGACGGTGGGCCTCCGGGCGGTCCAGTTGGAGGGCCAGACGGAGGTCCGCTTGGTGGACCACTGGGCGGACCTGATGGTGGTCCTGATGGTGGTGCCGAAGGAGGGCCCGATGGGGGTCCGCTCGGCGGACCTGATGGTGGACCAGATGGTGGACCAGATGGTGGACCAGATGGTGGTGCCGAAGGAGGGCCCGAGGGCGGACCTGATGGAGGACCACTTGGAGGCCCAGATGGTGGCCCGGTTGGTGTCTCTTCAGCAGCAGGTTCGGATTCTGCAGTAGTTTCAGACGGCGCTTCAGTCTCTTCGGCAGGAATGGTTTCTTCAGAAGCTGGTTCTTCAGTTACGGAATTTTCTACACCTTCGGTTGGAGGTGTTTCTTCTGGTTGTGATTCTGCTAACGACTCTTCTACGGGAGGTGTTTCGGGGACTTCCATCTCTTGTAGTCCACCAAATGCTCCGCCAAACATATCATCTGCTGCAGCGTTTTTTTCATCTTCTCTAGATTTCTCTGCTGATGTTTTCGGGCCGGCCACGTCATCTCCCCATCTTGGCCACAGAGCGCGGCTTAAATATGCGTTGTCACACGGTGGGCTGCTGCCCGCGTGGTGTAGTGGTCTATCATGAAGCGTTGTCGATGCTTCGACCCGGGTTCAAATCCCGGCGCGGGCGCCTAACCGGCGTGATTGACTATTCTTGTATTGCAACAAGAGTAAAAATTCAAACAAAATCAAACGATTTTGTGGTTTGTCACTGTGCCGCATACTTTGCAGTAGACATCTATGCCGCTAAGGCGAGGAGTTACTCCAGAAATGTCAATTTCCGCTCCGCATCGGCATTTCACCTTAGTCTGCATGTTATCTACCCAGTGGCTACCTATTCATGAATTCAACGGAAGTTAAGACCTAATGAGATGTGCTTCAATAGAGACATATGAGATACTTGAGGAGTAAGATTTCTTTGGTGTGATTTCTAAAGACAGGATTTGGGTTTCACTCAAATGATTGCGAATTTCTGTTTCTGCTCTTGAAATTGAATCAGATTCTAAAATTGCCCAGCCTCTAATCACTACTTCATGCCCTCTGTTCAATAGGCCTATGAGTTTGGGAAGATGGTCTACTGTTTCGTGTGGTAAATTCACAAGAAGGAGGTCGCAGCACTCTCCTAATTCCCCTGACAATAGTCTAGCATCGGCGCATTTTGTGACACTATTTGGTAAGTTTAGTCCTAACAATTCTGCTGCATGGGGATTGAGATCGCTTGCAAAAATATTCTCGACATATTTTGGAATTTTTGTGAGTGGAACTACAGCTGGTCCCACACCAGCATAAGGGTCGCAAACTGAGATTTTCTTGCCGAGTTTTTCGGAGAGTTGTTTCGCTACTTCCACCGTTTCCAGTCTTTCAGTAGCAAGTCTAGGAGAATAGTAAACCAGACCTGGATCGGTTAGGAACTCATTTCCATGCTCCTTCACTTTGGTTCGAGTAGAGTTGTCAGACCTTGTTTTGAGCACTTCCAAATCTCGAACGCGGAATTCGCCTTTGACTCCATTATCCGCGCATACTATTCTAGCGCTAGAATGTTGGTTCAATATTGCAGAGGCTATTTCTTGTGAGAATTGAGAAATCTCTTTTGGAATTTTTACAATTATCACATCCCCGATTTGGTCGTGACTCATAGGCCAAAATTCCTTGAATGATTCAAACAAATCTGAGTCTAATCTTTCTGTCCAATGATTTGGGCCAGAAGTTATAGCTTCCATTTCAACTATCTCAAACCCTTCGAAAAAATCAGGTGCGTTTTCATTGAGAGGTATTCCTCTGAATTCACCCAAATTATGAATGCCATAGCCCACTGAAAGCCACCCATTGGAGGATAATTTATCTCTCCATGCAGAGGTTTCTCTGCTCGGCACTCTCAAATGGCGCATGCTCTTCGCTATGCCCACAGGAGTCCGAGGTTTGAGCATGGCGGCTGGATTGATACTTATCGGCATGGGGCCGGGAGGGGTTTCTGGAATGACTGTTGCCGCAGTAAATGCTGCAAAAAGCGCAGACTACAGGAGATATGAGGCGTACACTGCATTATGGAGTGACGAAGATTTAGCCGAGTTGGAGGTTGAAATTGGGGAAATCCAAAAGGTGATGCGACCAGAGGTTGAAGACCCTGTAGAATTACTACAGTTAGCGAAAAATGAGACTGTTGCTTTGCTTGTTGTTGGCGACCCGCTTCAAGCGACGACTCACGTTGATTTGCAACTACAGGCCATTGAAGCCGGGATTGAATGTACTGTTATTCACGGAATCTCGATTACTGGATTGGTCACTGGTTCAATCGGGTTGTCGAATTACCGATTTGGAAGACAAACTACCCTGACATATCCCTATGGAGGATGGATTGCAACCTCGCCGCTTGAAGTCATTGCACTGAATCGTATTCAAGGGCTACATACCTTGGCATTACTGGATCTTGATCCAACTGGTGAGGGTACAGGTGGTCAAATTCCGATGCAGCCTACAGATGCTGCTAATTCGATGTTCTTGATGGCAGAAAAATTGTCAGATATTATCGATGAAATGACCGATGGTACGAATCTAGATAAATTGAAAATTGATGCTTGTAAAGCCATATGTGAAAATATCTCAAATCTCATGGTGGTACTCTGTACCGACATGGGCACCACAGACCAAAATATCACGTATCTACCACTAAGCGAATTATCTGGTGCTGAAACCGGTCGCTTGCACTGCTTGGTAATACCTGCCGAACCTGGAGATGTCGAGTTGTCTGCGCTTAACCGATGGGGGAAGAAGTGAACAGGGGGCGGCTGCTCCGCTCCTCTGATGGCGAGGCCTGCACAAGTCGAGTTTCCTGGCCAAAAGCGCCAACGCATGCGTATGCGTGGCACTAAACAGGCTAATCTCGACACCCAGAAAAGATTGAGAAAAAATCTCGATAAATTGCTGGAAGAAGGTGAAACGCTCCTGCCTGCCATGACATGGACAGGGAAGTTAAAGTGGGGTAGAACTGACCCCGTAACTAAGACTCTTAGAGAATTGAGAAAAATTCTGGATAAGCGCCATGACAAAAAGTGGCTAGCAAAGAGAATGATGGCAAAGCGCGGAGATGATGTCGGAAAAGCGCTTGCTGGATCTCTAATGGCGGCCCATGATGAAGACATTTCACTTGTTGGGAACTACAATCACCAATCCTTTGGAAAGGCATCTTACGTAAGGAGGGGTGACGGCAAAGTGGCATACCAAGCAGGACTTCAAAACCACCACATGCCGACCTTGAGAATGCTTCCCTGGGAAGACCATGCACGAAAAGGGTACTTCTTCTTCTCATGGAAGGGAGGATTTGTCTGCACTGGGCCAGAGCCTCAAATTCCGGATGGATGGTTAGATGATGTATTGTCCCGTTCAAGATTCGATTTCAATAATCGGGATAGTGTGTGGGCAACCGACGGCCTTGACTTCGAAGCAGTTGCTGAAAATCAAATGAGTAAGGACGGTTATTTGGTTCTGAATTTTATCGACGGAAGTAAAGTTGCAATCGGATTTGACAAATTGGAGACTGTGAAAAGTAAGTCTTCATTCATCCATGACCTCGCTTTGTCTATGCTACCACCAAACCTCTCAACGGTGATGACTCCTGATGCAATATGGGCGCCAGAGGGGGCGAGCCGTGAAGGGTCTGAAGAAGCACTGGAAAGAGTTCTTGATGCTTGGATGGGATTGACCTTGAATGAGGGTTCGATTTCAAAGCGGGTTAAATTAGCAGTATTACACCATCTCGATGAAGGGGTTATAGTTGGTGAAAAGTGGTTCGAAAGTGCAGAAGATGCTGTGCAAGAGTTGAATGGTTCCTCATCAGAAAAGGAGTTGGCTCTGAAATTAATGATAGAGGCTTCTGGTTCTGGAATTAGAATTTCCAAGGGCGGAGAGACCGTCGAAAGAAGCGGAGACGCTCTCGAAATTGCTGCTACCTCATGCAATGACGTTTTGTCTGGATTGTGGGAAGACCATGGATTAGCTGGGCTGATTAGTATAGGAATACCCGAAGATGAGGCTGAAGAATTGTGGTCAGCCCAACATAACAAGAAGCGGGCGTTTGGTAAATTCTTGAAAGACATCGAAGCACAAAGAGAAAAGGCGGACATAATCCAAAGATTCCCGTATAGGAAAGGAAAGGTCCCTGGCCCAGTAGGTATGATTCACGACCTAACATTGACCGGATTGGTTGAAGGAATGGGTAAAGCAGAGAAGATGGCATTAGCAAAAAAAACAGACATCGATGCTGAATCTGCTTCGTGGGCTTGGCTTGTAGCAGCAGGCAAGTCCGGCGGGCAAGAATGGCAATTTTCTACTAATGCAAGAGACAAGGGTGGGGCTTGGAGTCCGGCTGCTATCGAGGTTTGGAATGCAGGTAAGGCGCTTGTGTCAGGAGAAGATGTTGATTACAAAACATGTCTCGAGAATTTGCGTAGATCCGCTGGACAAATTGAAGAGTTGCCTTGATCAAACCTTAGATAGCGCTGTTGAGATATCGCTCCAAAGGTCTTCCACGTCTTCAATTCCAATCGACATTCTAACAAAGCCGCGACCCAATCCTGATGCAATTCTTACATGTTCGGGAATAGACATGTGAGACGAGTTGAATGGGCATTCAACTAAACTCTCGACGCCTCCAAGGCTTGTCGCTTCGAATATGAGTTCTAGACCGCGCATGAATTTCAGTGCCGCTTCATCTCCGCCCTTTACTGTAAATGCAATCATTCCAGTACCTCTTGGAATGATTCTCTTGGCCAACTCGTGGTCCCTATGCGACTCCAGTGACGGGTGGTGGACTAATTCTATCATTTCATGCGCCTCAAGTCGGTTTGCAATTTCTGCAGCATTGGAGCAATGGGTTGGCATGCGAACTGCGAGTGTTCTAATTCCTCTCTCGAGCAAGTAACAACAATGTGGATCTGGTGAGCCGCCAAAGTGAACTTTCTTGCTAAACATCTCCGCAATTAAATCGGCTCTTCCAACTACAGCTCCGCCAATAATATCAGAGTGGCCTCCAAGATACTTCGTTGTGGAGTGGATGACCAAGTCGGCTCCCATTGTAATTGGTTGGCAGCCCCATGGTGATGCAAACGTATTGTCAATAACCAACAGAAGATTGTGCTTTTTCGCAATAGCCGACATAGCCTCAATATCACAGATTTTGATTACTGGATTTGTGATTGTTTCAATATACAGCATCTTAGTGTTCTCTTGAATTGCTGCCTCGTATGATGCTGGGTCTTGCATATCAGCCATTGTAGTCGATATACCAAATCTTGGCAACTCCTCGGTCATCAGGCCGTATGTTCCTCCGTATACATCGGAACTCGCAACTATGTGGTCGCCTTGAGACAATAGCCCCATGAGCGTTGTAGATATTGCGGCCATTCCGCTAGCAAACAGTTCGCCGTCCTCTGCTCCTTCTAGGGCACATATCTTCTCTACAACCGCTTCAGAGTTTAGGCTTGATAGTCTGGCGTAGAGAAGAGTGTGCTGCGCACCTGCGGCCCAGCCAGCATACCTTTCATCGGTTAGTTGGTACGTAGAAGATTGGAATATTGGAGTGTTTACTGCACCTTCGATGTGCTGCGTACCTGCGTGAACTGCGTTGGTTGAAAACTTCCTTTTGTCGGCCATGGCCATCTCCAATTAAACGCTGGAGAAGGACGCACATCAACAATTCGCAGGATTTTACTCATGGATGTCGGAAAATACCTTCATTTCCAATGGAATATCCGACAATTTGTCGGAATCCTTGAATATATCACGGCTATTCGTTAATTCATGAAACTGGATTCTAACGATTTGAAACTCATTGAATTACTCAAGCAGGATTCAAGAGCCTCTGTTACATCGATTGCAGAATCGATGGGTATTGCAAGGGTAACAACGCATGACAGGATGGTGAAGCTCAAGCGTGAAGGGATCATTCGAAGATATACCGTAGACATCGATGCAAAGGCTTGGGGTTACGAATTGAGGGCTTTCATCTTCGCTAGATGTGAAAGAGGAAACGTCGATAGAAGAGATATTGCTCAAAAAATCTGCAAATTTCCTTACGTGGTGAGATGTAATGTGGTAGCTGGAGATTGGGACTTACTGATTGAAGTGGTTAGTCCGTCAATGGACTCTCTGGGTGATGCAATCCTCGATGGTTTGTCAAAAGTCGGCGGTATCGCAAATACGCAAACAATGGTTTCGTTCTACGATTATTCAGGACCTGCATCGTCGCTTCGATGATTTTCCTCGCTCGATTCGTCGAGTTCTACAATGATGTTCCCCAGCAACAATAGCAGCCCCATTGTAAGCCAAATTGAGACTTCAACGAGTCCTTGTTGCCACCCATACAAAGTAGCCCAGACTGGTTCAAAGGAGTAAATAATCGCTGCATGAGTTGGATTTAGATGCCTTTGGAAAGCGTTTAGCATTAGAATACATGCTAGAGATCCAAACAGGCCGAGGCATAGTAGTGGAATTATCACTCCCTCTTGCCATGCTGATTCGAAAACCATGACGTCTCGTGATGCGATTAGAGCGACAATACCCGCACCAACCACCAATACTGCAAATGAAGTAGAAGTGACAGCGATTGGATTGAGTTGTTTTGTTATCTTGTCTGTGTAAATAATGTGTAGAGCAAAGAAAAATGCACAAACTACCGTCAGTAATTCACCTAAGCCCCACACAATATGGGGCGGCCCATCGATGAATCCTGCACCAATTGTAGCCAGGCCAACGCCCAGCACCATCATCCGTGTAGGCTTTCTATCGCTTATTTTTACAGATAAAATTGCAGTAAATACGACATATAGCGAGGTCAGGAAAGCAGACACTGATGGGCTTACCGATTCTATTCCAATCATCTGGAGTACAAATCCTGCAAGCATTAGGCCGCCTAAGATGAGTCCGCCTTTCCAGTCCTCTTTGGATGTTAGAGCTCTTCTTGCCTCACTGGAAAACGGCAGAAGTGCCACGAAAGCGATTAGAAATCGTGAGCACACAATCACACCTACAACACCTGCTGTGGTGTATTGTGTTAGTTCGCCATCAAGCGAATTCAATGCTTGCTTCATCCAAACAAATGTTCCTCCCCACAAAAGGGTAACAGAAAACAGGCCGAACGCAGCTTGCTGTCGCTTTGAGGCCATATTTCGTCGTCGAGATGATTGCTTTTGATGCCTGCGGTAAAGTTACTAATTCGGGCGAGATTATTCCCTATCGGCCACTACCCTCTTGTGCTTGATGTGTCGTGTCCTCCGTATGGCGAAAGAGCGGTTTTGGGATGAACCGATTGAAACGGGGCCAATTCCTGATTCTGGCAGTGAGTTTGACTGCATAGTTGTTGGAGGTGGACCTGGGGGTTCTGCTGCTGCATCTTATCTTGCCATGGAAGGGAAAAACGTCCTGCTTATCGAAAAGGGCGTTTGGCCTAGAGACAAGATCTGTGGAGACGCTGTAGGTGGAAAATCGCTAAGCCATGTCAAGGCTTTAGGTGTAAAGGCAACCTTGGAGTCTACTCCCCATTTCAGAGTTACAGGAATCGTTTTCTCATCTCCAAACGGTTCCGATGTTACCGTTCCACTCCCTGAGGAAGATGTTGCGAGACTAGAGGCTGGGTATTCCCTTCCTCGTCAGCAATTTGATTGGTTACTGTTCCATAGAGCAACAGAGTTGGTTTTGGAAAACGGGGGCTCGGTTATTCAAGGAGCGATGGTTACCGAAGTATTCGACGAAGATGGCAAAATAACAGGAGTAGAAATCGGCATCGGAGGAAAGCGTGGCGAAAAGAGAACCTACTCTGCACCATGGACCATTGGAGCAGGCGGATATCAATGCCCTGTAGCTCGCAAAATCGTCAAAGAATTGGCCAAAGAAGAATTGGTTGACAGAATGCATTATTGCGGCGGATACCGAGAATATTGGTCGGGAGTAAAGGGCTGTGAAGGAGACGCTGGAAATATCGAAATCCACTTTGTCGATACAGTTGTTCCAGGTTACTTCTGGCTGTTCCCATTAGGCGGCGGAAAGGTAAATGTCGGTATTGGAATG
>WTIV01000018.1 GCA_011525095.1 Methanobacteriota archaeon | reverse complement strand
GAGATACGTATCGTTACCTGAGCCACCGTCGAGAGTATCATCCCCAAATCCACCATTTAGTGTGTCATCACCGTCCCCACCCTCTAAGGTGTCGTTTCCGCCGTTACCTTCTAGATAGTCATCACCGCCATTACCTATGAGTGTATCATTTCCAGAAAATCCAGTTGTATAGTCGCCTTTGAGAGTATCATTTCCTGCACCGCCAATGAGCGTATCATGCCCCGCATCTCCAGATACCCAGGAACTTAAGCCCAGGATTGTGATAGTGTCATCTCCCTCGGCACCATATCCTTGTACGTAGTCACCTTGTCCACTAATTAGGGTATCGTTACCTAGAGTACCAACGTACATACGGTGGGATTCTGAACTATTTTCCCCACTCACACCCAGTGTCATTTTTTGTCCAGTATCGATATCGCCCCAAGTTATATTTTCCACACCGGACATTGAAATGCTGGATAGACTTTCTGAGTATCCCTCTAAAACTAACTGATCATTGAGCTGATAAAGCTGGTGAAACCACCTTCCACCAGCTCCATTTACAACAACGGTATCATTACCAGAGCTATCCGTAACCGTATCATTACCCTGATAATCATAGAGATACGTATCGTTACCTGAGCCACCGTCGAGAGTATCATCCCCAAATCCACCAGATAAGAAATCATCACCAGCACCACCATAAAGGCTATCGTTACTACTGTTTACCTCTGAATGTTTAAGAAATGCGTCCAACACAATAGCTTCAACACTCGACCAATTGTTCTCGTCTAAAATTGAAGCTACAGGTTGCTCAATTTCTATCAGTTCGCCAGTCGCACCTGCCGACCAGACAGTCTTTTCTACAAGATCTATCGACACCTCACCAAGAAAATTTTTGTTTTCATCAAAATGTTTAAGGGAATAGAGAATATGTGGCACTTGCGCATCATGAGTGCTTAGTATTCGATGAGCAAGCGAGGCGTATTGAACAGTATTAAAGGAGTACTGATTGGAATTCCCTAAGCCGAAAGATTCAATAATTTCAACTTCGCTTGTGGCAAGGTGATCTAGGTTAAATTTATCGATGCTGTATGCTTGGTGTTTATATGATAATCCACCAAAGAAACCTTCTCTCACATGATGATCACTCTCATACACCCACCCAATGTATGAGTTGTCACTTGCATTGTGTAAGTTATAACCGATTTGTGTATGTACGTCCCAATTCTCAGTCTGATTGTACAATATCAATGCTGCTGTCTCAGCGTCCGATCTAAATAAGTATCGATCAGAAAACTCATTGTCATAAACATCGACATATGAAAATCCAGCATGGTTTTGAAGATCGAGGTTTTTAAATAATTGGTACTCTGCTTCAGAGAATTTATTCTTTTGCAGCAATACGCCATTTAAATTAAATGACTCGGCTTTACCTCCAAATAAAGAATCAGCGCCATCATTGCCTTCGATGTAGTCGTGCCCATTTCCTCCCGAGAGATAATCGTCACCTTGCGCAACGATACCCGTGGCATCACCATTGTCTTTAGAATCTCCATAAATACGGTCATCGCCATCACCTCCAAAAATGGTATCACTATTCTCTCGCCCTCCGAGTATATCATTACCACCCAAACCATAAATTATGTCGTTACCACTAACGCCAGCAATATAATTTGTACCTTCATCACCACTCAAAATATCATCAAAGTGATATCCGTCTAAACGCTCTACATATTCTGCACTGATAATTCCTTTTGGTGTCTCCAAGTGTATTGAACTATCAATAATTGAAGCATCCAAACCTGCACCATTATTATAATCGCCCAGCAAAATCATCAAATGATTGGCTTCACCAATCAACGTATCATGCCCAAAATGCTCTCCATTGAACCTGTCATAGCCAAAGTGCCCTTGGGTAATACCATCTAACCTCAGGTAATCGTCAAAAGGACTACTGACAAAATTGATCAAATCAAATCCAAGTACCTCGTTCAAACTTACCGTTTCCCCTTGATAAAAGGCGGTTCGTGCGGCCAAATCGGTAATTCCTACACCATCGATATTAAAT
>WTIV01000224.1:5935-8184 GCA_011525095.1 Methanobacteriota archaeon | reverse complement strand
TCAAAATCTCATTCTCTTTGGGTTGCAACCGACCTTTGGCTACCTCCGGGATGTGATTCAATGATTGAATGTGGTCTTGAGGATGGAGGATATGTTTGGAAGAACTGGCTTGGAGGATTTATTCTTGAGAAGAAATACGAAGTCTATGAGATGAACATGACTAACTTCATTGTCCCATCAAATCCATTATGTGACGGTTGTAAAGGTCGCTGGGCACTCGACCCTTCACTTGGGTCATTGAAGGATGACACTTACGATATTGACAATGATACACTATCAAACGGAGCAGAAGCCCCAGATAGATGGAACACCAATCCTGTCGATGATGATACAGATGGTGATATGTTACCAGACGGCTGGGAAGTAAGATATTCTGAAGAGGCACTTGTCATCGGACTTGTAGACAACTCAACATACAGTGCATATGGTGCACGTGGTGTAATGGACCCTGCTCTGAAAGATTCAGATGGCAATGGGATTGATGATGGAATGGAAGACCCAGATAAAGATGGGTTAAACCGCTCTGGACTAGTCGCTAAGTATTGCCCATCTTACAATGACCCGCAGTCCAGTAACTGTCACATCGATCCGGATTCACCTGATGGCAAGTTGTTCTATGACAATCTAGAAAATTACACAAGTTTTGAAGAGTTTGTCAATGGAACAAATCCAATTAGAAACGACACAGATGGTGACGATTGGAATGATGGACCAGAGGTTTACTATCAAGACCATGATGACGATGGAATGGCAACAGGTTGGGAATATTACTTCAATTTCGATCCATATGATGATGCAGACAGAATGGTTGACACAGACGGTGACGGTCACGTCAACTATTGTGAATATAAGTGGGATACCAACCCAAGAGACATCAATAGCTTCCCTGGTCAAGGACAACTGTGTAATGCGTTTGAGGAGTAGTAAATGCATAAACAATTGAAGTCATGTTTTGTCATTGCTTCTGTTTTGCTTATGCTTGTACCGGTGTCGGCCAACAATGTTGGCAGCACTGAATCGAGCGGTTTACTCACAAGTGAATCAATTGACGGCTTGTGGGTGAATAGTACACTCGAGATAACAGGTTCAACAAATCTCAACCCACAGACCGCAGATTGGGTTCTGTATGACGTAACTAATCCGTATATTGAATGGCCAGTACTCCGCATGGGTGATTTCTTTACAACTGTCACTCCAATAGACGAAAACCTCTGGAATTGGACATTAGTTATTGATGTTCAGGGGTTAAACTGCACATGCTGGTTAGAGATTGGTCAACCCAATGGTTTGGGTAAAGAGTTCCTCAACCGGATAATCTTCATCGGGTCAGGACCACATAACCCAGTCATTTCACCAAATCATGATAGCACAATAATGCTTGACGGACCAGTAGAGATTTCTGCTACAGCAACGCTTTCTGATAGCATACCCTCCGAGGGAAATATAATCCTAAATTGGTGTAGTTCACCAAATGGAGCGTGTGATGGTGAATCTTTCTCTGAAATCATCCAAGTAGACTGGAATGAAAATTTAGCTTCATTCACATTAAATGGCACGGATATGGATTTGGATGATGGAGTTTGGAGCTTTACTTATTCTTATCAAGACATATTCTTGAGGGAATCTCCTTCAATTGAGATTACGGTTTACGTTGATAGGAACGCTCCAGTATCCTCAATGATTAGCCCTAGCGAATCAAGCGAAGGAGACACCATTTTGATCGATGGCAGTGGGTCTAGTGATGGAGTTTGGACTAACAACTTACAATATGTGTGGTATGTTACGAAGCCAGATGGTTCAGTCTTTGTCCCAGCAAATAGCGAAGATAGCGGTATTTTGGAAATCATGCTAAACGAGTCTGGTATGCATACGATTAGGCTCGACGTTATCGATTGGGTTGGCAGAATGAACTCGACTACATCTGATATTAACGTAGTAAATTCGGCTCCAGTTTTGGCTATGGTAATAGAAGGTACAGATGTCATTAACCCAAATTCCTGGAAATTTGCTTTGGGTGATAACATTTCATTGCAACCAAATATCACGGACTCTGGTGACGCAATTGAGGAATTTACTTTCTCTTGGTTTTTGAACTCAAAACTAGTTTCAAATTCTCAAGATTTTTCAATTGCAGAGCTTGATGAGGGTACTTACACTCTATCACTGATTGTAACAGATGATGATGGAGCAAACGATTCATATGAAATTGAAATAATGATTGTGTATTATTTAATACAAGTATATTTAGA
>WTIV01000224.1:0-5925 GCA_011525095.1 Methanobacteriota archaeon | reverse complement strand
TGAAATAATGATTGAATCAGAGAATGAAAAGAAAAACGATAACTGGAATTACGGTTCACTGTTCGTTTTGATTGGGTTTATTGGATTTTCAATTCTTATGTTTAACAGATTAAAAAACAAGGATTCGGAATCAAAGTCTCTTCCTAAGTGGAACGAGAATACCACTAAAGCCGACCAACATGAAAAAGAAGCAAAGACTCACGAAAATGAGTTGTGGAACTGATTTTTCCAAACCTAAGATAACAATAACTGAATAATCGGAGTGGCTAGAAGGTTACATGTGGGGAGAATCCCTTGAGGCAGTAGGCCCTGAACCTGCAAAGATTAGCAATGAAGAGTTTATTGCGCGTCAGCAAAGATTGTTCTCACAATTGCGACCTAATGACTTACTCATTGTTACTGCTCCACACGAATCTACACGTTCAAATGATGTCCACTATCCATATCGGTCTAGTAGCGACATGCTCTACTTATGTGGATGGCAGGACCCAGAAGCTGTTTTTACAGCATACAATGATGATGGTAATTGGATTACTACTTTGTTTGTTCAACCAAAGGATATTCTCCAAGAGATTTGGGAGGGTCGCAGACCCGGTGTTGAAGGTGCTGTCAAAGACTGGCCAATCGATAACGCTGTATCGCATGAAGACTTGGAAGATTCACTATCAGAAATGCTTGTCAAGTGTTCACGAATTGTTGTAAAATTAGGAGTTGACTCTGTAGTCGATGGCTTGGTCGATAATGAAATTAAATCTAATTCCAGAGATAGGCAGAAATTCGGCCTTGGCCCTGTGAGTATTATTGACCCTTCCAGGATGATTAATGAATTGAGACTTAGAAAATCAAATGCAGAGATTGAATTGATGCGACATTCGGCAAAAATCGCTGCCCAAGCACACATACAGGCCATGGCTAACACAAAACCTGGTGTCGGTGAATGGCAGTTAGAAGGTATAATCGAAGGCCTATTCAAGTACTGTAAGACCTCTGGTTCTGCTTACCCATCAATCATCGGTTCTGGTGAGAATGCAACCATTTTACACTACACCGTCAATGATGATACATGTGATGATGGCGAAGTTATTCTCATCGATGCTGGATGTGAATACAACGGATATGCTTCGGACATTACTCGGTCTTGGCCTGTTAACGGCAAGTTCAGCGAAGCACAAGCAGAAATTTACCAAATTGTCTTGGATGCACAATTAGCTGCGATTGACCAATGCAGAGTTGGGAATACATATGATGCACCTCACAATGCAGCACGTCGAGTTCTAGCAGAGGGTCTAATCAGAATCGGCGTGATTGCGCAAGATTTGGAAGAAGCACTAGGTCCTGATGGCGATTTGAAAAATTGGTACATGCACAACACAGGCCACTGGTTAGGCATGGATGTCCATGACGTAGGTGTTTACAGGCCAGATGACGAACCGAGACTGTTTGAAGAAGGAATGGTCATAACTGTCGAGCCGGGACTGTATTTCGGAGCATGGCGCCCAGATGTTGAGTGTCCAGAAAGATACGCTAACATCGGAATTAGAATCGAAGACGATGTGCTAATTACCAAAGATGGTCCTGACGTCCTATCAGATGATTGCCCGAAAACAATCGCTAATATTGAAGCGTTAGTTGGGACTGCTTGAGTGGTCTGAATGGATTGGCAAGAAATCTTGGCTAACATATTCTCTGAGGGTTCTAGGCTAACCCCTGAGGAAGCTGTGATTCTGTATAGAGACGCACCATTGCATGAACTAAGAATTGCAGCAAACTCATGTAGAGTCAAAATGAATGGTGATAGAGAAGTTACCTATTTGATTGATCGTAACATCAACTACACTAACATTTGTACAATCAACTGTCAATTTTGTTCATTCTATCGTCCCCCTGGACATGATGAAACCTATACACAAACCATAGACGAGATAAGTAACAGAGTTCGAGAATTAGAAAATATCGAGGGCACAAGAATACTAATGCAAGGCGGAGTAAATCCTGAACTTGGAATCGAATATTATACAGAATTACTGTCCTCATTGAGGTCACGACATCCAACAATTGATCTCGACTGTTTTTCTCCTATTGAAATCGAAGGTATTGCGGAAGTTACGGGCATTTCCACTCTCGAAGTCTTAACTCACTTGAAAACTGCTGGAATGCATGGTTTACCCGGCGGAGGTGCAGAGATGCTAGTTGAATCGGTGAGAACCGATGTATCTCCAAAGAAGGGTTCCCCGGATAACTGGCTAAACGTCATGCGAGAAGCACAATCCCTCGGTTTGGTTACCAGTGCAACAAATGTATTTGGCTTTGGGGAGTCAATTGAAAACCGTGTCGAACACATGCAGAGAATAAGAGAATTACAAGACTATAGTCTTGAAAACTACTCAAATGGATTCACTTCGTTTATTGCATGGCCCGTTCAATTGGAAAACAATTCATACGGAAAAAGGAACCGTGGAAGAAATAAATTCGAGTTGGGTGCCGGACCTACAGAATATCTTCGCCACGTTGCTATCTCAAGACTCTTCTTTGATAATATCGAACATATACAAGCATCATGGCCTACTATGGGACTATCCATCGCACAAATGGCACTTCTTGGTGGTGCAGATGATGCAGGCTCGACAATGATGGAAGAAAATGTTGTATCAGCTTCTGGGACCGACAAAATGCAAGCTACCGAAATCGAGTTGCAGGATGCAATAGTTAGAGCAGGATTTGTGCCAAGACGAAGGAATTCTCGCTACGAATTGCTTGATACGCCAGATGCCAAATCCAGTTTGTCGGAAATGCCTGCACCTCCGCCAACTCAATTTGCGTCGTAATACACCAACCATATATTGGCTCGGATTTCCCTTCCACCACCATTGGTATCTTGTGGCACGTATTCCTGGCCGTTGAATAATCCCTTGTATTCTAGATTATTTGTTGAGGAATTGTCGACCCAATCAGTGATGTCATACACCCATTGTTTGACGTCTTGTCCTGCACACCAACCGGCTCTTCCAAATGGCCATGAGCCAAACTGGTTGGCAACAACCCCATCATCGACCTCCTTCTCACATCCCTGATTATCATAGACGATTGGATGCCATTCATATGCCGTATTACCATTTAGGTAGTAGTGATGTTCATGGTCACAGAACTCAGCACAATTTGCTTGGTCTTGATTAAATCCGTGACCTGTGATTGTTGCCACGATCTTTAGACTATTGTAATCTGATAAGGCTGTGAAGTTATGTTGCCTTTTGTATCTGGATTCATTATTGTATTCACCAGCAAATTGACCCCCTGTAAACACCTGTTCTCCAGATGTACTTCTCTCACCAACATTCCAGTTTGAGAATAGTAACTTAACAGTCATAGTTCCTTTATTTGCTCCTTGATACTTGAAATTTCTAACGTCATTGTCCTCTAGCATGAATAAATATGGTGAGATGTCGGTTAACCACCGGCCTTCACGGCCATAAGTTGTAATCCACCGCATGAATTCTGTGCCACATTTACTCGAGTTGTCTCTGTCGCAAATTTTCATGTAAGCAAGATAATCCCATTCGTGACAGCCGCCGTAACTTCCATCAGATTTCTGATAGCGATTTCTTCTTTCCTCACAAGCATGTTCATGGAATACTTCCAAAGTATCGTATGTACTGATGTTATTTGGTAGAGAGATTGTGGCATTTTCGTAAGTTGAAGTGTATCCTCCACCCCATCCTCCACTGTGCCACACTTCATCTACAATAGTCACAGTGTGTATATTTGGGTCATTCTCTCTTACTTCTGTCGGGAATTCATAATTGTACATTCTAGCCTCATAGGCCCAATGTGTGATATCGTTTGTTTGTGACGTCCAAGCATATATTGAACCAATTTCTCTTGCTCTTTGGAATCTATCAATTCCGTAATAGAATGAATTCCAATTGCTAATCAAGTCGCCTATTCCACCGGAAGCTGTAGACATATCTTGGTCTATGTAGTGGATTCTATTTTCCCACTTCAATTCCTCATCAGCGTTAAGTGCATTTTGGACTGCTGCCTTTCTGCCTTGTACATCACTATTGTATGAATTATCGAACGAACCGTAGAAAAGGTGTGCATTATCCGGTAACTGTCGAATCATTTGCCCTGGATTCTTTGACCAATCTGCATTGTTACTATTTCCTGAAGAATCAGTGTACTTAAACAGGAATATGTAGACATCATTACCTGTCCATTCATTTCTAAACGACCATGTTCCGTCGAGTGTTGGTAGTGAGAAGTGTGCAACTGTATCCATTCTACCATTGCCGTGTCCAGTCTCTTTCCATGTAACTGGCAATTGGTATACTGCACAACCGTTTGCATCTGGTGTCCACTTGGCTTGGGTGTTTGGACAATTGTCAACATTAGAGAAAACTCCATCACCGTCTAAGTCAGCACATCCTACATTGTTTACCACATTTCCTACAGGAGTTCCTGGACAATTGTCTTCCGCATCAACCACTCCATCACTGTCTGAGTCTCTTTCGGTAGCATCGCAACCATTCTCGTCAACATCCTGTGCACCTTTTGGAGTTCGTGGGCATAAATCCAGTGTAACACCAGTTGAGTTCACGTCGTTGACACCGTCATTGTCGTCATCTTCGTCTTCTGAAAGGTCATAACATCCATCTCCATCAAAATCAGTTGTTGAATTACTTGCCCAATTAGAAAAACCTCTCCAGCAGGAATCAAATGTATCATTGACTAGATCGTTATCATCATCCATATCCTCAGTGTAATCTCTGCAACCGTCTATGTCCCAGTCGGTATAGGGCTTTGACTCCCACTCGATTTCTCCTTTAGGACAACTATCCTCATCATCGTCAACTCCATCGTTATCGTCGTCATTATCTTCAGTTGAGTCTGCACACCCATCCATATCGTAATCATTTACTGAGTCGCTTACCCATCCTATTTCAGAAGCACAGTCATCATCAACATCCGGGATCAGGTCATTGTCATCATCTAAATCTTCTTCGAAATCGTGACAACCATCTGAATCGCGGTCTGTAATTTCATTTGGATTCCATCCTTCATCTTCTCCGTATCCATCAGGACAGGAATCAGAATCATCGGGTATTCCATCTCCGTCCATATCGTTACCTGATGCAAGAATGACTCTAACCAATCTGGAGTCTTGTGATTCTGTCCAGATTCCACAAGTTGCAGTAATTGTAAGGTTATATGACTCTTCAACAACGCCTTGATTGATACTAAATTCTCCTGCTTCATTGACAACTTGTGAGTTAGAGCCATCACTGACAGTACAAGATTCAGGCGACGAGTGAATTACCTTACCAGATATTGTTAGCGGTGCTGAAATGTCCATTTCGATCACAGAGTCAGTCGATAGAATTGTGTCTCCTTCACTAGGAGTCAAAACTGTAAATTGGACACTATTCTGGATTGGGTCTTCTAGACCATCAACTACTAATCGCAGGTTTACCATCCATTCACCTGGTTCATCTGGCATGAAAATCATTCTAGTTCCAGAGTTTGTATTGGAGAGCGTAGTTTCAATTGACCTCAAACCTGTTGGAGTAATTATGTCAGATTCTACTAAGTAATCTGTTCCAGCAGGGTTGACTGATATTATTCCTTCAATGATTAGAATCTCACCAACTGAGGGGTTACCAGTAGTCATTATAGAATTGAATGAGGCTGTAATAGGAACCACTTCTTCGGTTTCCTTGTCTTCGTTCACCGGCTCGCCACTTCCAAAGCAACCCGATAATAGCATAATCAAAGTCAAGAACACGGCACTGGTCACCCTGCGCTCCATGATTGTGGAGAATGGGTTAAGCAAATGAATTCTTTCATCTACAAAGTGTCACTTTCTGTGCGTCCATCAGAAATTGACAAATTATTATTCACAATTTGTTCCTTTGAATGTGACACTATAAG
>WTIV01000027.1 GCA_011525095.1 Methanobacteriota archaeon | reverse complement strand
AACATACTCTCTATGATCATTGATTTTGCCGACAATAGGGCCCTCTCCTGCCATGTGCGCGATTGGCCCGGCGTTAACCAACAGTGTGTCCATTAGTTACGGCAGACTAAAACCGTTAGATAGTATATCCGACAGGCATAGACATGGCAGGAGAGTGGACCTTAGGCATTGAGTCAACGGCCCATACATTTTCATTTGGTCTTGTAGATGGTGACGGAAAGCCACGCCCTTCAGCATCCGACACAATACGACCTACAGAGGGAGGTATACATCCTCGTGAGGCTGCAGACCACCATGTAGAACTTTCCACATCACTTTTTTCAAAGATTCTAGCAGATAATGAAATCACAACGAAAGATATCGGAGCAATCGCTTACTCGCAAGGCCCAGGAATGGGTGCATGTTTGCGTACTGGTGCCGCAGCAGCAAGAACAATCGCAACGCATCTCGACGTACCATTGATTGGAGTAAATCACTGTGTTGCTCATATCGAAATCGGCAGAGAGCAGTGCGGTTGTGATGATCCAATCCTTCTGTATGTCAGTGGTGGAAATACACAGGTTATTGCTCGATTAGATGGCAGATATCGTGTTCTAGGTGAAACCTTAGACATCGGAATAGGAAACATGCTGGATAAGTTTGCAAGAAACCACGGCATTCCTTTCCCGGGTGGTCCGGTAATCGAAAAGAAGGCTCTAGAGTGGCTTGAAAATAATCCAAATCCATCTCTAGAAGGTTTGGAGTTGCCATACGCCGTTCACGGAATGGACTTGGCATTCTCGGGTTTGATGAGTGCTGCAAATAGGTTAGTTAGAGAAGGAAAACCATTCGAGGCTGTGTGTTGGAGCCTTCAAGAGCATGCCTTTGCAGCTTGCATTGAAGTTGCAGAACGGGCCCTAGCTCACACAGGTAAGACTGAGGTTTTACTTGGCGGAGGAGTTGCTTGCAACCAGCGCATTAGAGACATGTCTTCCATAATGTGTGAAGAAAGAGGAGCAAGCAGTCATTGTCCCCCGAGAATGTACTGTATTGACAATGGTACAATGATTGCTCGTCTAGGTTGGTTAGAATTAAACCACGGTCGTACGACAACTTTAGTTCAGTCTGGTGTTGACCAAGAGTTAAGGACAGACCAAACCCCAATTTCATGGCCTTGATGATATGCCAAGGGTTATGAGAGGCCGAGAAGCCGCAAGACTATGAACGGGCGAAGACGCAAGGATGAACCATTCAATCCTTTTGCGCCAAACGCAGGCCAAAAAGCCCGGGATAGAAAGGAAAAAGTGGCTAGACAACCATCTAGGCCAAAGCCTGCAACGCCACAAAAACCCGCAAACGACCTCGCTGCAAAACAAAAAGCAGCGATGGAAGCTCTAAAGCAGAGGCGGGAAATTGATAGTAGTAATACTGCAGCTAAACCCGTCCAACCTCAACCTGTTCAGAAAAAGCACCAACCTTCACCTCAACCTAAACCAGTTCCCAAAACCGAGGTAAAGAAACCTGGTGGTAGAGAAGAAAGGTTGGCAGCGCTTAGGGCAAAATCCGCAGCAACGGCACAGTTTGCAAAAGAAGCGAAGGACGCAAAGAAACTGAATGAGAAGGTTGAGGCGGATATCAAACCAATTACTGCACCAGAACCAGAAATAGAGGTTGTCATTGAAACCAAGATCCAAGATACAAAGAAACCTTCAGCAAGCAAAGGTGCTGCCAATGTGTTCAAGACCATCAAAACCGAGGTCAAGAAAAGTGACAGAAAACAAAAGCGAAGAAGGTCTAATGATAAAAAGGGTGGTGGAAGGCAACCACAATCTAAGAAGCTCGACCGAAGAAAGTACCTAGAGTACAAGTATGCGGCTCGGGAATTGTTAGAAAACGATGCAATTAGTGAAGAGCATCGATCTAATATCCTTGGTCAGATTTGGGCAAAGGGTGAACGTTCAGGTGTTGACGAGGCAGTCGAATTCATCAATCAAAAAGAAGCGGAATTAATCATCCCAGAAGAAGTCGCTGACGAATTCAGAAAGATGGTTAAAAAATATACAACAAAGAGGTAATAAC
>WTIV01000124.1 GCA_011525095.1 Methanobacteriota archaeon | reverse complement strand
AATTTTTGGCCGTGGTTATGCGCCTAGCGGTAGTAGTCAACCCAGATGCTGGCCTCGGCGGCAAATTGGGCTTCAAAGGAAGCGATGGAAGGGCTGCAGAAGCTAGGGCTGCAGGCGCACAGGACAGAGCGGGGCCTAGAATGAGAATCTGCTTAGAGAAGCTCGCAGAATTAGCGAGAGAGCCAATCGAAATTCTTGCATGGGATGGAAGAATGGGAGGAGATTGGATACCCGGTGAGTATACGTCAACAGGAAAGACCCCTGAAACAACAGATGCAACCTCCACTTCAGAATTCATCAAAGCGCATTCACCAGATTTGTTCCTCTACGCTGGCGGAGACGGTACGACTAGGGACATTGTCGAGGCACTAGGGGAGAGAGAAACCCCACTGGTTGGAGTACCAGGTGGAGTAAAGATGCACAGCGGTTGTTTTGCTACCACTCCTAAAGCAGCAGCAGAGGTAGTGTGGTCCTTCTTCACCGGTGACCTGATGGTTGCAAGGACAGAGGTCATGGATCTTGATGAGGAAGTGTATCGTAAAGGCGAATGGAAAGTTCGGATGTACGGTGAAGCATTCACTCCCGCCAGTCCGAGATGGATGCAGGGTGCTAAAGAACAGGTACAAAGGGAATCTGAAGAGGAAACTCTCGAAGCCATGTCCTCTCATGTCGCTAACCTGGTAGAAGAAAATCCAGATTTGATGTTGGTGTGGGGAAGTGGTGGAACGCTTAGACAGATGTGCAAACAAAATGGTCACGAATCAACTCTTTTGGGGATAGATATCCAACATGCAGGAAAGATGTACAATGATTTGAATGAAAATGGCTTGCTGGAAATAATCAACCAGCATCAAGGCGAAATCAAGTTACTACTTTCACCAATGGGTGGTCAAGGTTTCCTAATTGGAAGAGGAAACCTTCAGTTATCTCCAGATGTTCTTCGAGCAATTGGAACAGACAACATCCTAGGTATTGCCACTCCTGCTAAGTTATTGGGTCTAAACGAATTGAGAATAGATACGGGTGATGAGGACCTTGATGCAGAGATTCGAGACAAGAAGTATCTCAAAGTGCTTCAGGGATATCGAACAACTAGAGTCATACGTGTAGCGAATGATTGAATGTTAATTCGGCAAAATATACAAAGATGCAAAGGGCGTAGTGCAATTCAATGGACATTGAGACCGCAGCAAATATTGGCGAGGCAGCCAGTGGTATTGCGATTCTCTTTACTCTTCTTTTCAGCCTACGCCAAATCAAGTATTGGAATGAAAATAGGCGATACGAAATTGGCCGTGATTTAGCAAATCACTTGTCAGATCCACTAATTCACCGTGGTTTTTCAGTCAGCATGATGAAGTTGCATGAAGATATTACAATGCAAGAAATCAATGAATTGACTCGCGAGGAAAAGAATGCAATGAATGCAATGATGATTGGAATCAACAATATTGGGTTACTAGCAATGTACGGTCACCTTTCAATGGACTTAGTAGAGGGTTTTTACGGTCGTTACATCAGAATTTTCGGCCCACGCTGGCGCCAAACTGTCAAGGTTTTCTCAGCAGCAACCGCTTTTGCAATGGGGCTGGATGACAATGAGGAATCCATGTGGGATGGCCTATTATGGTTGATGGACAATCTAAAGAAGCCAGAGTCTGAAGATTCAGAATGAATCATTCTTGATTTTGTTCATCGATTGAATCCTTTGCAATTTGACGAATATCGACTTCCCACTGCGTGAACTCAGGCATTGTCATTGGGTCAACCCCATGAACTGCATGAAGCCAAATTAGCGTTCCTGTATCGATGAGAATATCTCCTGCATGGCCCTTCTCATCGGTGAAAAGTGAGGTCGCCTTTGGCCCCTGAAGTCGTTCGATGTCCTCATCGAGATCACCTGCTTCGAACATCTCCCGCATCTCATAGGCAAGAGCGCCATGATGGAAAGTGAACACTTCTGTTCCGGGATAATCTGCGCTGAGTTCTTGTGAAAGATTTTCCCAATATGGCATTAAGTCGAGCGTTGAATTGGTTGCATACTCGCTCGCATTTTCATATTCTCCTGGGAAATCCTTCC
>WTIV01000162.1 GCA_011525095.1 Methanobacteriota archaeon | reverse complement strand
CATACCACCAGAACCAATCGCTTCCCTCTGCGATGTACAGGCTTTCCCATGCAGCGCCAAGACCTGGGTGGTTTGGATTATCTTCTTCAAACGCAACTAGGGCTTTGCGAGCTTCTACAAGGCGTTGCCAGCCTAGGCTTTCCTCAGCCTCTCCAGCCCAAGTGGAAAGAGTTCCATCGACCCAAGAGCCGGTTCCAATTGTGTCTATCTTTGGAAGGTCTCTCTCAGTTTCTAGGAATTCTCCAGGGGTGGTGGTTACGATTGTTGGATGGGTTTCTAGTCTAGAGAACCATTCATGGACGAATGGACGACCGTTGTCATTGTGCTGGAATTCAGACATGAACATCCAATTTTCTCCGTCCATAGACACGGTCAGTAGGTGTTCTGATGGGTCTTCGCCTGCATCTAACAATTGCTGGCGCACATCATCAACATAGGAAACGAAATCTGTTACCGCATCCTCAGGAGTCATTGCACCATAGTTCCAAGCAACACGGTCAGAAATCACACGGTCTCGGAATACTACAGCAACCTCACCGCCATCTTCACCGGTAGCAATCCAAGGCGTGGCGAGATTTGCAGCGTTTGAGATGTCTACGTTGTTTCCATCCATGTCTGTAGACTTCATTAGAATCTCTTCATCGGTAACCATCCATTCGATTCCTACATCGGTAACCGGCTGAACCATAGCAGGACTAACCGCTTCTTCAGAAGGCCACATTCCGACTGGGCGGAATCCCATTTCCTCTTCGAATAGGTCCATCCCTGTCGTCAGATGATTCTGGACATCATCCGGCCATGGCTGTTTTGTAACTCTGATTCCATCTTCCATCTGCCATCCTGGCATCATTAGTAGTGGCAAAATTGGATGATAGTACGGGGTTGTTGTCAATTCGACTTGGCCTGTAGCTGCAAGGTCACTGTACATTGGCAGAACATTGCCCATGTGCTCATGCTGGGCATCGAGAACGTACATTAGGTCTTCATGAGTGTAATTTCCGTTTTGCTGGAATAATGAAATCAAGCCATCGTCACGATGCGTAGCGTCGTACTTGCCTAAGACATAGTCAGGTGAGAATTGATATAGATACCACAAAACCTGTAGGTCTAGGAACTCATTTGGTGGAAGTAAATCATCGTCCATAATCGTTGCAGGCTTTAGGTTGTGCAGCGTCTTATCGTGAAGGTAAGAGTACATCTCAGATGATGGTTGAACCCATGCATTTGGGCTATCTGCACTCACGTTGTAAATCCAACCGCTGTTCCAAAAAGATTGGAACTGCATTACGTGAAGTTCTCTTTCAGTTGCATTTGGATAATCGCCCTCCGGCCATGGGCGCTTGGCGATGTCAGTGTGGACATCGAGGGTTTCTTCTCGATGATAATCAAGCAATTGCTCCATTAATGAAGGAACTAGGTTGTAGGTGATTTTAGTTCCCGGATATCTTTCTAGAATCCCTGGAGAATCGACGTATTCTGTCATTGCGTGCACACGCACCCAAGGCATTTCGTACATGCCGGTTAACTTGTTCTTGTAGTATGGTTGATGTTGGTGAAAGATGATTGCAAGGTTTAGTGCATCATCGACTTTCTCAGGCGTTGCTCTTTCCTTGATCACGATATCTGTTGGGGTTTGATTTGCCAGGTCACTAGCGCTGTAAAAGTGGCTAAACTGAGAAAATGAATTGTTCATTGGGAATGCTGCCCAAACGTTTCCTGCATCTTGCCACTGTCCCCAAGCAATCAGGTCCATGTGCTCTGGATTACCAATGTCAGATAGCGGGATTGAGATCTCTGTAACCTTGTTATCGCTCCATCCTGCATGCATTTCAGGTGTTGAAATGTCATTCCAAGAACCAGAGCTAAATCCGACTACTCTTGCATATGATGAATCTTCCACAACTACTCCGTAATCAGCAGCAAATGGTAGAGTCTTGATTCCATTCCAGGACTTGGCTGTTACAGAACCATCCTGGCTTGTATTGAGATAGAAGAAAATGTCTGCTCCTTCGGTCTCTGAACTCAGGTCTGTACCATCCCATGCGAGGTAGAGATTGGTTGAATCCCAATCGACATGCATACTGA
>WTIV01000208.1 GCA_011525095.1 Methanobacteriota archaeon | reverse complement strand
CCTACGTCATTCTCAACATAATACAATCTTCCAAGAGTTTCAGAATTGCAATCTGGTAAGTCACCACCATCTGTGACATAATATACACCCCAATCGTCTAATTCATCTTGTTGTTCATCATTTTGAGAACTTCCTTCATCATCTGCACCTTGATTTAGACAGCCCGATAAAACAGAAGTAAACATAACCAGTGCAAGTAATAGCGCCTTCTTCATGAATACTCCTTACTTATTGAGCATATTGAATTTATCGCCCCATAATGGATTGTTGCAATTTCTTGTACAACCTTTTCGTACAATCTGTGATCCAAGTCTGGGAGTTAATCGATTTTGATTTCGATGTTGCCGTCTTTAACACGGGTTTCATAGATTTTGAGGTCCTTCTGTTTGCTCAATTTGCCTACGAGTTTTCCATAAGCCGGCAATAGGGGGAATGGAGACCACTCGACCAGTTCACCGGTATCGATTTTGTGAGTGGTTTGGTGTAGTGGACATCTGATACAATCATCCTTGACTTTAGCACCGTATGCAAGGGGCCAGCGCATGTGTCTGCAAAGTGCTTCAGTGGCAAAATAATAGTCATCGGTTTGACCGATAAGTACCATTTTCTTGGCTACTGTACGCATTTTTTTCTTACCTGGCTTTAGTTTGGATTGTTTGATTGCTACGTGCCAAGTCATGCTATCACTCACGCTAAAATTTGGGACATTCCACCATCGAGGTGCATTACCTGTCCTGTGAAGTTGTCTGGAGCACCGGTTAGAAGCCAATGAATGCTAGTAGCAATCTCTTCAGCTTCGTTTATCCTCTTCAATGGGATCATATTTGCTGATGCTTCTCTCATTGCATCAGAGCGAAGAATGGTTGCTGCAAGTCTGGTATCGGTTAGACCAGGTGCAACCGCATTGACCCTGATACCCCTCTTGGCATATGTTGCCGCTGCAGAGCGAACCATTGACTCGACTCCACCTTTAGCTGCTGCAATCGCTTCATGATTTACCAAACCAAGACTTCCTGCAACGCTTGAGGTGAACACCATCCTTCCTCCTCCCATTTTCAGCATTGCTTTTCCACACATAGAAAGAGTGAGGAATGCACTGGAAAGATTGGTTGTAATTACTTCATTGAACGCATCAAGTGCGAGTGCATGTGGAGGTCTAATCGAGATTGAGCCCACTAGATGTGCCACACCTGAGATTTTACCATCGCCTTGCTGTGAGGCGGTTTCAATCGCTGCAGAAACTGATTCTTTGTCGAGGGCATCTCCAATAACGACCTCTGCACCTAGTGATTTCAGTTCTTCAACTCTTGATTCATCACGAGCGAGACAAGTCACTGCTGAGCCCTGCTCAAGGAGTTTTTTTGCCGTAACTATTGCGATGTCACTACTACCTCCAACAATTAGGTACGAAGTCATAATGTTACGTTTCTGTGTTAATATTTATACTACTGTTCCAATGCAATTCCCTTCTTGCTTCGCGAACAGTTATTGATAAGTGATGAGGAGAAAGTAAAGTTCAACCAAAAGGGGAAATTTAGGTTGAACATTGGTCTGTTAGATAGGGTTCTGCGTTTGTCCGCCGGGCTTGGCGTAGTTCTTTTTGACTACATTTCTAACTCTGCATGGGAGATTGTTTTCCTCATTTTTGGAGTATGGAGTGTGACCACATCGGTGTTTGGCTGGTGTCCGTTTTACAGGGTATTTGGAGTCAATACTTGCCCGGCTTCTTTCCAACTCAAGCATGAGGGGCAACTAGAATCCTGACCTTACATTTCTTCTTCGAGAATTTCGTCTGTCTTTGCTATGAACGAAATAGAATCTGGATTCTCAACTGCGACAATGCCACGAATGTTGTGAATATCACGTAATTCGTCAGTAGGGGGGGCGACCTTGATTCGTGACTCGTGAATTTGGATTGAACTTCCCGGAGAGGCTTCCACACCTCCCTCAGGTAACCAAAGCCCAACAGCGCCAATTTCAGAGTGATGAGATACTAGTAGGACTCGACCATTATCGTCTTCATCTATTCTAACAATTGTCAATTCAGAGCCGTGAGGAATCAGTTTTGATGCTGGTTGCCACTCTT
>WTIV01000050.1 GCA_011525095.1 Methanobacteriota archaeon | reverse complement strand
TTCGCAAGAGATGTTGAATCTGGAATGGTTAGTATCAATGAATATCCGATTACATTCCCTCAAACAGCATTCACAGGATGGAAGCACTCTGGAATCGGAATCGAGCAATCCAAGGATGCTCTCAACTTCTACACGAAAGTGAAGAACGTCAACGTAAAGCTGTGATCCCATGGAAGTCAGTAAAAGAGACGGAGTAACTCTCATCCAACTTACGGGTGGTTCTGCAACTCAGTCTTTTAGCAGAGAGTTCCTTCCTAAAATTAGAGATGCAGTAATGGATAACATTGGTTGCAAAGCGATTGTGATTACAGGTGAAGGCAAGTTCTTCTCCGCAGGTGCAGATATCAAGGCATTTCAGAAATCAATCGATGACGGTGATAGCGTTGAACTAATTCGTGAACTAACCGATATCCTTCATCCGATGCTCGTGAAGATGCGCACCTCCAAGACAATATTCGTTGCTGCGCTGAATGGTGCATCCGCTGGCGGTGGTCTCGGCCTTGCCCTTGCATGTGATGCTAGAATTGCCAGCCCAAATGGAAAGATGGCAGCCTCCTATTCTGGAATCGGTCTCTCTCCCGATGGTGGGACTACCTGGTTACTTCCCCGATTGGTTGGCGAACAGGTCGCCCGCCGTTTCTTCCTTGAAAACCAAGTATGGAGTGCAGAGCAAGCATGCAAACTTGGAGCAATAGACGAAGTGGTTTCTGAGGACGATTTGATCGAGAGAGCCATCGAGATTGCAAACACCTGGTCACAGTGGGGCAGTCACACAAAAGAAGCGACTAAGCATCTATTGTTAACTCAAAATGTGAATGACTTTGAGACCCATCTCAAGCATGAGCAAACTTTGATCGAAGCTGCTGGAACAACCACATCCTTTGCAGAGGGAATTGATGCATTCCTATCAAAACGTAAACCTGATTTTTCGAACGATAGGTGATATACATCGCAAGGAAATGTGGAATTTGTAGAAAGGAAGGTCATGACAGAAGGACCTGTCCTCAACCTACCAATAAGAGCAATGATTGGTTCAATAATCCACGGTGGAATAATGGTCCCCTTTTCGTGGAGGTCTTTTGGTTCCTCTCCATTTTACCTTTAATCCCAGTAATTTTCGTTTCAGTAATGGCCCCACCGATTTTTGTTGCTCTATTGATTCTAATATTATTATACAGAACTGGTCTAATCCGAATCTATGGCTATTTCAGACCGAACTGGGAAGAGACTGACCCAAAAGGTTCGGTAATTATTGAAGCGTTAAATGATTTAACACAGCCAGTGGAAGATTTCGTTGATGAGGCCCGTGAAGATGTCAAAGAGAAATTGAAAGAATTTGATGAAAATATGAGTGAGCACGAATGGTACCGCAAAAATCGAATCGCAATTTTCATTGCCGCTGCCTTTGCTTTGTTTTTCGCATTGGCTGTGACACAGGTAATAATCGAGCATTCCTGATTACTTGAATCTACCAAGGGAATTTCGCAGACCAAACAATTAGGTCGTTTACAATAACTTGTATTCCCAAGAAGATGGAACCGAGTAGCATTACCCCTGAACCATCAACTCCATCTTGGTATGCTCCGTATGCAAGTAGTCCAAACATTATGTTGCCAATCGATGCTAGTGCAAGAATTCCAATTACCAAGAATGGAGTCCAAGCATAGTCGTTATTGATGTGCATTCTAGTGCTATCAATCCAGAACATGGATGGAATCAAGAACATTGCATAAGCAATAAGAAGCCTTTGTGCACCCTTTCCATCAGATTCGCCCCATGGCCAGTGTAGTGATTCAAGTACAGCGACGTCTAGTTTGAATAGTGCTATCCACCAATACATTAGGAATCCAATTGCTGCCAAAAACATGAATGGCACAATGTATGTAATCCATGAACTTGGTATTCCACCCCATAACGCAGCCTTGTCATCCATCTTTGACAGAGCTAATCCATAGCTAACCAGTACTAATGGTCCTGCGATGAACGTGAAGGTCCTAATCATCTCACGACTTACTTCCATGAACGCTAGTAATGCAAACCCCTCTTAATGGGTTGTAATAATCCAAGTAACAAAACTCTCATTCCG
>WTIV01000134.1:2033-8348 GCA_011525095.1 Methanobacteriota archaeon | reverse complement strand
GTACTAAATCAGGAAACCAAGAAAACCACACCATCACGGTTTGTGATGGTGTGGTTTTCTTGGTTTCCTGATTTAGTACGGGGTGCTTTGTTTCTGCATATTTGATTACGTAATTTTCACGGGATGCTTGACTAATCAGTGGCTTCAACTTGTCTTCTGGAACCTCTACCAATTCTATCAGCTGAGACATTTTTTCTTTTTTCTCAGCATTGTACTTCGAACTTTGACTTCTACTTATGCTAAAGAATATGAGAGAAATCATGCCACAAACCGCCATTGCACCGAGCATGAAAAAAATAACTCCAAATCCACAATAACCCGTGCAAGATGAACCGCCGCTAATGAATGGGTAAGAAAGAAATGGCATTAGCAACAATATGATTCCAATCACAAGTGTTACTGAACCTGGGTCTCCCTGTTGCTGTAATTTGACTAAATCGCGATACGCTTCGCGTATTTTGTCACCAGAAGATGTCTTCTCTTCAGTCACGTTATTTCTAGAATTAGATTGGACATCAATATTTGCCCGGCTTTCGATATAATGCGTACAAATGGCAATTCAATGCTTTCACCGAAGTTGGTGTTTGAATCAGCAGCGATTGAACTCTAGCACAGATCATGAACCGCACATTAGGCAGTCATCAGGTGCATCTAGTGAACATGCAATGGCTTCCATGCTCGTTGCTTCAGCACGGCTTGCTAGACCTTCTACGGTCTCGTCTTCAGCCTTCTTCTGTTCAACAGTGAACTGGATTGCATCAGCAGCAGCCTTGGTTCTTAGGTAGTACATACCGGTCTTCAATCCCTTTCTCCATCCGTAGAAGTGCATTGATGTGACCTTTGCAGGATTTGCATCGATCATGTGAATGTTCAGAGACTGGCTCTGGTCGATGTAAGCTCCACGGTCAGCAGCCATGTCGATGACGTGCTTCTGCTTGATTTCCCATGTTGTCTTGTATAGAGTCTTCAAGTCTTCAGGAATGTTTGCAATCGCTTGGACGCTTCCCTTGTGTCTTAGGATTTCATCCTTCATAGCCATAGACCACAGTCCTCTCTCGATTAGGTCGTTGACTAGGTGCTTGTTTAGAACAATAAATTCACCAGATAGTGTTCTGCGAACGTATAGGTTTGAAGTGAATGCTTCGAAACACTCGTTGTTTCCTAGAATTTGGCTTGTAGAAGCTGTTGGCATTGGCGCAACCATCAGAGAGTTGCGCATTCCATGCTCCATGATTTGACCCCTTAGAGTGTCCCAGTCCCAGCGTCCGGAGTGGTCTGTCATACCCCATAGGTCAGGCTGAAGCAAACCCTTGCTAGCAGGTGAGCCCTCGAATGTGGAGTAAGGCCCCTCTTCCTTTGCAGCATCTAAGCTTGCAGAGCAGGATGCGAAGTAGATTGTCTCGAAGATTTCCTTGTTCAGTTGCTTTGCCTGGTCAGATTCGAATGGCATCTTTAGCATTGCAAATGTGTCAGCAAGCCCTTGGACACCAAGACCGATTGGCCTGTGGCGCATGTTGGAGTTTTCTGCTTCCTTAACTGGGTAGTAGTTGACGTCGATAACGCGGTTTAGGTTACCAGTTGCGTGATATGTGACGTCGAACAACTTCTGGTGGTCGAATGAACCATCTGCTGCATTCACGAACTTAGGTAGTGCGATAGATGCTAGGTTACAAACTGCTACTTCATCAGGTGCAGTGTACTCGATAATCTCGGTACATAGGTTGGAGGATCTAATTGTTCCAAGGTTCTTCTGATTGGACTTCTCGTTGCACGCATCCTTGTACAACATGTACGGAGTACCTGTCTCAATCTGAGATTGTGTGATTGCATCCCACAGTTCTCTAGCCTTGATGGTCTTTCTTGCGCGGCCTTCTGATTCGTACTTAGCGTAAAGTGCTCGGAATTCGTCACCGTATGTGTCGTGAAGTCCTGGGCATTCGTTAGGACAGAATAGAGACCATTCTGCATTAGCCTCGACTCTTTCCATGAATAAGTCAGGAGTCCACAGAGCGTAGAATAGGTCACGTGCTCTCATCTCTTCCTTTCCGTGGTTCTTCCTCAGGTCAAGGAATTCGAAGATATCTGGGTGCCATGGCTCTAGGTAAATTGCGATACTACCCTTGCGCTTTCCGCCACCTTGGTCTACGTAGCGAGCTGTGTCATTGAAGACTCTCAGCATTGGAACAAGTCCGTTGGAGTGACCGTTAGTTCCCTTGATGTAGGAACCCTTTGACCTGATTTGGTGAATCGATAGACCGATTCCACCTGCAGACTTTGAGATTCTTGCACACTGCTTTAGTGTGTCATAAATTCCATCCAGGGAATCTTCTATCATTGTCAACAAGAAACAAGAGGACATCTGTGGAGTAGGTGTTCCTGAGTTGAATAGAGTCGGAGTTGCGTGAGTAAACCATCCCTCACTCATCAAATCGTAGGTTTCCAAAGCTTTCTCAATATTGGAATGATGAATTCCAACAGCAACGCGCATAATCATGTGTTGAGGCCTTTCTGCAACTTGACCATCAAGCCTCAGTAGGTAAGAGCGCTCTAATGTCTTGAAACCAAAGTAGTCGTAGTTGTGGTCTCTATCGTAGTCGATGTGTGCGTCGAGAACATCCTTGTTCTCCATGATGATATTGTAAACCTCTTCAGAGATCAGAGGAGCATGTAGGCCAGATTCTGAATCAACGAAGTTTCTCAAATCTGAAACTACTTCGCTGAATACGTCCTTGGTAGAGCGGTGTAGGTTATCTACACAGATTCTTGCTGCAAGTTTGGAATAATCAGGGTGTTGTGCTGCAAGAGATGCTGCGGTTTCAGCTGCAAGTTCGTCGAGTTCAGTGGTTGTAACGCCGTCGTATAGACCTTCGATAACTAATTTAGAAACTAGTCCAGGATCTACCCAATCCTGATTCAATCCTTCAGAAAGCCTTGACAGCTTTTCTTGAATTGCATCGAACCTTACGTCTTCCTTTTGTCCATTCCTCTTTACTACTTGTAGACCCATTTCTCCTGTCCCCCTGATTCGTATCCTTGTGAGCGTGCAGCATCCGGCCTCGGACGCGGACGGTTTAGAAGTCTTCCTCCATCGAGAAGCGTTGTTGGACCGCTCCTAGACTAGATGACCCCATTACACCAGCCTTCTGATACTCGCCGACCCTCTTCTCGAAGAAGTTCGTCTTTCCTTGCATTGAGATCATTTCCATCCATGGGAATGGGTTCTCTGCATTGTACAACTTTGTTGCACCTAGAGAAACCAACAATCTGTCAGCAACGAAGTGAATGTACTGCTTCATCAGATCAGCATTCATTCCAATCAGTGAAACTGGCAATGCGCTGGTAACGAACTCGATCTCGATGTCTACCGCTTCTGAGATGATTTGGTGAATCTTCATCTCGCCAGCGCCTCTAATCAGCATTGAGTGTAGGAGACATGCGAAGTCACAGTGTAGCCCCTCATCACGGCTAATCAATTCATTAGAGAATGTTAGACCTGGCATCATTCCTCTCTTCTTTAGCCAGAAGATTGCACAGAATGAGCCTGAAAAGAAGATTCCTTCAACCGCAGCGAACGCAACTAGTCTTTCTGCAAAGGATGCTCTCTTTCTGTCAAGCCAGCGAAGTGCCCAGTTTCCTTTCTTCTCTACAGATGGTACAGTCTCTAGAGCCTTGAATAGGTGGTCCTTCTCGTTAGGATCTTTGATGTATGTATCAATTAGTAGAGAGTAAGTCTCAGCGTGGATGTTCTCCATCATAATCTGGAATCCATAGAATGTACGAGCTTCTGCCCACTGGACTTCGTTTGCGAAGTTTACTACTAGATTCTCATTTACAATTCCGTCAGACGCTGCGAAGAATGCTAGAACATGCTTTAGGAAATGACGCTCATCATTTGACAAGGCGGCCCAATCCTTTGCATCTTCTGCAAGGTCTATTTCCTCTGCAGTCCAGAAGGATGCTGCGTGCTTCTTGTACATCTCCCAGACTTCAGCGTGTTCTATAGGGAACAGTACAAAGCGGTCTAGTGATTCTTTTAGCATTGGCTCTACGAACTCGGATGATAGGTCTAAGTCAAAGCCGTCTTGGTTCTGTGATTCTGGCATCATATTGTCTACCTCCCGTGTTCCGCATGCGGTGGAATACGTTGGCCGTACAACCGAGCATATAGTGTTATGTAATCAAGAAGTGTCTTTGACCATGTTTTCTACTGGAGATTTTCTAACACAGAATCAATGTACGCAATCACACAGTTTTGATATATATCATTTTGAAAAAACAACATTCATCACCAAAAAAGGCGCACTCCCAACCCAAAGGCATTGATAGCACACTCGCCGTGGAATGTAACATGCGACAGAATGTGGAAGTACTTTTTGCAAAACTGGAACCTGATGCGGCTGCTCCAACCCAAGGCAGTAAGTCAGCTGCTGGTTGGGATTTGAGAGCATTAGAAGACACTGTGGTCATGAAGGGAGCATCGACCAAAATTAGAACTGGTTTGGCTGTTGCAATCCCCGAGGGTTGGGAAGGACAGATTCGTTCTAGATCATCCCTTGGAGCTAAGGGCATGATTATGCCGAACGGAGTTGGAACGATAGATTCTGATTACAGAGGCGAGTTGATGGTTCTTGCAACATGGATAGGTGAAGGCGATTCAATCAATTTGTCGAAGGGAGAAAGAATTGCACAGATGTTGATTGCTCCTGTACCTAATACTACATACAGAGAAGTAGGGATTGCAGATTTGTCCAAAACAGAAAGGGGCAAAGGCGGATTTGGAAGCAGTGGAAAATTCTGAGGAATGCGTATGCGCAAGTTTGTCGTCAACCATCTTGGCAAGATTAGTCATTCAGATGCTGATGAATTAATGCGAATTATGCAGGCTAAACGAATCGAAGATGAGATCATAGACACTTTGTTAATTTGTGAACACGATGAGATCGTTACTGTTGGACCTAGAGCGAGGAATGATGGAATTCTTCCACCGGAAGGGTACACTACATCCCCAGTCGACAGAGGTGGAGGACTTACTTGGCATGGCCCAGGACAAATCGTAGTTTATCCAATTTTCAAATGGGATTTGGAAGGTGAATCAAATGTCAAGGCGATCATATCTATTCTGGAAGAGTGGGTTATTGAGTCTCTGAAAGATAGAGACATTAAGGCAAATCGAGATGAAAGAATGCAAGGAGTTTGGGTAGGCCAAAACAAAATTTGCTCAATTGGTCTTTCATTCCTTAGGTGGACTAGTCGTCACGGTTTGACAATTAATTGCAACACTCCACCCGGAAGGGTAGAGATGGTTAGTGGCTGTGGATTAGGACAAGATACGACAACAAGTCTTTCCGCACTTGGATTTAATACCACAAAGGAAGAAGTATTGGATTCACTTCTGAGTAACTCATCTCTCTTGGGTAGAGAAATACATGAATTGTGAATCATTCATTAGATAGTCCATGCTCAGAGTTTCATGGAAGGCCATCATCCCGTCTCAGGAGGCCCTGCTAAAGGAAAGGACATTCCTCCAGTATCTTACCTCAAGTGGTATATTCCTAGGCTAAAGGAAATGAGAGAACATAACCTCTCATTTTCTGGTTTACAATTCCCGTGGGAATTAGGAAGTTTTGACGACGTATGGAAAGACCACAGAGGGCCAGGTGTCGAAGACCGCCAGATGGTTAGCGAAATGTACAACGTTCCAGTTGAGAATATTCATCTGACTCACGGAGCAACTCAGGCCCTCGGCATCGCAATAGCTTCCGCCTCAAGAGGAGGTAAGGTGGCTGTTGAAATGCCGTCATACGGCCCGCAAAGTCAGACTGCTAGAATCCTAGGTTTGGAGACGATTACCGTTAGACGATTACCCACTGACAAAGAATGGATAATCGATAGAGAAGCATGGGATGAGGTTTTGTCGCAGGTTGACTTGCTAACAATATGTCCTCAATTAAATCCGGTTGGTTGGACATACACCAAGGATGATAGAGAATGGCTAATCGATGCATGTCGAAGGCACGATGTAAGAATAATCAGTGATGAAGTATACTCAGGGGCAGATCGGGAATGGAAACCTTTCTTCGAGGAAGGAGACAACTGCGTAAGCATATCCTCTCTTACCAAAGTGCATGGACTCGGCCAAATCAGATATGGTTGGATGATCGCTTCCACTGAAATTATTGCTAACGCCGAAAACACATTTCACAATATGGCTGGAATTATGGCAACACCGGTAATTCGAGTGGCAAATAGAGTGAAACCACGCCTCCATGAACCGGTGGATTTGATAGACTATTACCGAGAAAAGAACCTCCCTGT
>WTIV01000134.1:0-1933 GCA_011525095.1 Methanobacteriota archaeon | reverse complement strand
AAGGAAGTAAGGCTAGTTGTGACCAACTCTGGTCGAATTACAATGGCCCATGAGTGCAATGGCCTAACTCCTGAAGAATTATCGGAGAAAACCGGAGCGATTCTTGAAGATAACAAAGACATAGCAGCCAAGTCAGCATCAGGATCTGCTGAAATTGACGCTGTCATTATTTGTCCTTGCAGTGGCACTACCCTAGGAAAGTTAGCGGCTGGAATCGGTGACAACCTTGCTACTCGCTCTGCAATCGTCGCACTAAAGGAGCGTAGAAAGCTAATCATGGTACCAAGAGAGGCACCATATGCCACGGTACATCTCGAAAACATGGCTAAATTATCCGGATATGGTGCAATCATAATCCCAGCATCACCTGGCTTCTACAATCTTCCACAAACGATGGATGACCTTATTGACTTCATAGTAGCACGAATCCTTGACCACCTTGGTAGAGATAACGACTTGACCAAGCGCTGGACTGGAGAGGAAATCGATGAATGATGACGAGGTAATTTCTGCAGAAATTGCTGAGGAATGGAGTGAAGCAAGCAACAGGCGGTCCGCACTGGAATTTTTCCAGAGTTCAACTGCTGTTGCAGGAATACTCGCCGTTCTTTTCGTATCTTCGACCTTTCTTTACTTCTACTTAGACGATGAACCGGTAGACTATGGAGCATCACTACAATTTGATGAGGATAGAACTCGAGGCTACATCGATGATTTGCTAGCCTTAGGCCACCCAACTTGGGAAGGTAGAATGAGCGGAACTGCGGAAGAGCAAGCTACTGCAGAATACATCAACAACCTGTTTGAGGAATTAGGATATCAGTCTACCCTTCACACTTACGAAGTACCAATGCACAGTGTAAACAGTGAACCAAGTCTCAGAGTTTGTGTTCCAGGTGCAATTGGAGGAATTGGAATCGCACCATGTTCGCCAGCAGATGCTGGACAACAAGTGACAACCTTCAACCACAGAATGGATTACGTAATCCAAGGATTCTCGGGCGAATCATCATTCACTTTCGACCAAAACATGGAAGTTGTCTATCTTGGAGATGGCTCTGATGATTCGCTTTGGGCTGCGGCAGAAGGCAAGATTGGATACCTTGTTGGAGGAGGTTCTGTTTCAGGCAATACCGACATCATGGTTAAGGCTATAGAAAACGACCTTGCATCCATAATTAGAGTAAACAAGAACTACAATTGTGGAACAATCGAGGGCAATGATTGCGTACCGATCTTCAAAGGCACAAGCCATAGCGCAATTCTTGAAGCAAACGGTGGAACCATGCCCACTGGAATGGCATTCATTGCAATGAGTAAAGACGCTGGAGAGATACTGGAATCGGTTGTAATCAATGGAACTGGAAGAATTGAGATGATAATCGATGTCACAAATGATGAGGAGCTGACTATCCGTGTACCTTGTGGCACTTACTACGGCAAGAGTGATGATTTGTTGATTGTAGGTGGACATCACGATACTGTTTACCATGCACCTGGCGCTGTTGATGACACCTCAGGTACCGCTACCGTCCTAGAAATTGCAGCGATGTTCTCTGAATACATAGCGGAAAATGGCGAGCCTGATAGAACTCTAAGGTTCTGCACTTGGGGTGGAGAAGAAGAAGGCCTCTGGGGCTCAATTGCTTACGTTGATGAAATGAATCAAGATCTAACTGAGAATCTGAGATTGTACATCAACCTAGACATGAACCATGTCGACATCGACTATGAAAATAGAGGAAACTCAGTCACACTGTTCACAAATGATGGAGACGATTTAAAGCACATCTCTGCTATCGCTGAAGAATACAAGAAGGATAACCCAGAGATGGCTGAGAAGTACAGAATCAACCTTGGATTGTACGATGGACCCAAGGGAGCTTCGAACGGTATGCCTTGCAATTCTGACCACTGCCCATTTGTATACGAT
>WTIV01000216.1:5463-8363 GCA_011525095.1 Methanobacteriota archaeon | reverse complement strand
CTGCTATCGCTCTGAGGATTAGTAGGCTCACTTATGTTAACCAAATTATAGTTGAAATCAATGTTGTTGCTGGAATATGATGAGTTCCAATCCCACGGGAAAGACCAATCAATTTGGAAATCATTATCAAAATCTAATCCAAAGTCAGCGACAGTTCCATCAGGGTCAATAACGAAAAAGTCCGTCACATAGACCACATTATCTACACTACCATTGTCCCAACATTCGTCCCAACAATTCACTATACTGCCGTAAATTATTGGATGCTGATTAGGAGTATATTGAACAGTTGAATCAACATCATCTGCTTCACCTTCAGCATCACCAACGGCACCATCAAAGCACCCTGACATAGGCAGTAAAATTACAAGCATCAATACAAAAATTTGGTCTTTTCGCATGAACTTACTTCAGACAAAACGGAAGATAAACCATTTCCCGACTGAAATCAGTCTTCGTCTAGTAGGTCACCAAGGATATCTGGAGACTCGACTACTGGTGCATCATTGGATGGCTCTGTTCCATCCCATTCGCCACTGTTTAGGGCTGCTAGCCTTTCTTGAGCGTTTGCTGCGTTAGCTGCCCTTGTTTCTGGGTCATCGATTGTGAACTCACAAATCAGCATGATTGGGTCACCGTTGGTGATTTCTCCCTCGTATTCTAGAATCTCTCCACCTGCATTGCAGACAACCTTGAACTTGGTTGGGTCTCTTGAGCGTCGCTTCTTGTGCTTCTTGTAGTGGTGCACATATGCCTTGTAGGTACCACCCGGAGCCTTACCTTCTGGCCATACTACGTTCTCAACAGGTTTCTTTGTCTCAGGACGGACGTTTGCATCGACGTCTAATTCTCCACCACATGCAGATTCTCTGTTTCCACCGTGGATTCTCTCACCGGATGGACAGACTACGTGTAAGTCTAGGTCGTTGTAATTGTTCCACATCAGTGAGATTTGGACATCTGAAGACTTTGCACCCTCACGCTCTAATCTCTGCCTTAGGTCCTTGAGTGCTTCTTCTGTAGCCTTGATAGATTCTAATTCATCGGCTTCGTTCTCAACGATTTCAGCAAGTCTCTGCTCTTCTGCCTCTGCGAGTTCTGCTTGCCTCTGCTCTTCCATTTCGATTGCAAGGCGCTCTTCCTCAGCGATCTTCTCGGTTTCTTGAGCGATTAGAGCTTGCTCGATTTCCTCGTCAGTTCCTCTTTCTTCTGGTGCTTCAAGGTTGAATTCACAAATCAGTTGGATTGGGTCACCAGCAGATAATGCACCTTCGTAGTGCTTGATTTCTCCACCTGCGTTAACTACAACCCTGTACTTTGTTGGGTCCTTGGAGCGTCGCTTCTTGTGCTTCTTGTAATGGTGGACGTATACCTTGTATTCACCAGGTGGTGCTTGGAAATCAGGCCACACAATGTTCTCAACGGGCTTCTTGGTCTCTGGGCGAACGTTAGCATCGACATCCAGTTCTCCACCACATTCGGAGACTTTGTTTCCTCCGTGGATTCTTTCTCCGGAAGGACATAGAACGTGCAGGTCCAAGTCGTTGTAGTTATCCCATAGAAGAGAAACTTGTACCTCAGAACTCTTTGCACCCTCTCTTTCAAGACGCTCTTCAAGTTCCTTTTCAGCTTCTTCAGATGCCATCTGTGCTTCCAAGGCCTCAGATTCCTTCTGTGCTTCAATTTCTGCTTGGCGCTCTGCTTCTGATTCCGCAAGTTCAGCTTGTCGCTCTGCTTCCCTTTCAGCAGCAAGGCGGGCTTCTTCCTCTTGCCTTTCCATCTCTCTTTCAGCAGCAAGACGGCGAGCCTCTTCCAATTCTGCTTCTCTGGCAGCTTCGTATTCTGCCTTCTTTCTTGCTTCTTCGGCTTCCATCTCTGCGATTTTTGCTTGCTCTTCAGCCATCAATTTCGCAGCAGCCTCTTCAGCGAGTTTCTTGCGAACTTCTTCCTCTGCTAGAGCAATCGCTCGCTCATCCCTTCTCTTAGCGCTTAGATGGCGCTCAATTTCTGAGAGTTTGCGGTCAAATTCGTTGTGGGCCTTAGAGAAATCCGGGGCACCGCGACGGGTTAGGTCTTGTCTGTGAATCGTCATCGTTCTGGTAGATCTGTCGTCTTCACGAACCAGCATGAACCAAATTCCGAATAGAAAAGCACCCCCGAGGATACCAATCATTACCCATGAAATTAGGTCCATTAGACGGCGCTAACACAAACTAAGTCTTATTTCCATCGCCTATAAATCTAAGAAAATTTATCTCAAGTTACTGTGAGAAATCCTTGACCTTATCCACTAAATCCATCTTTTTGATTCTCCACATGCCGATTGGAGTGAGAGCGACAGAAATCGCAACAATAATTCCTACAATGGTGAAAGTTGCAGCAAATTGTGGCTCAATCGTGAAGTAAAACGCCCACTGTACTTGAGAGCCGATGAGTAGTACTGTTCCGAAGTATGCGAATATTGCACCTAATATCCCACCGATTAGACCTATTCCTAGATGCTCCCAAAACATCATTTTCCCAAGTTTACTCATTGGGGCACCTAGAACTCTCAGAGTTGCTAACTCAGTATCTCTCTCTGCTAAATTCATTAGCAGCGTATTGAATAGAACTGCTATTGCAATTACAATTCCAAGGAATTGTATCGACTGAACAAATTGTTGCTGCTGCTCAAGAAGTGTTTCGAAGGTCTTGATTGCATCTTCTTTCAAACTGTAGCCAATAGTGACATCTGATAGACCGTCTAATGATGTGCCATCTGGTATTTGGATTAAGATTGAGGTTGATTGGACTCCAGTCAGATCAGATAACTCAGCCCTGTGGAAATACATTGTTCGTGAAATCTCTCCCTTTGTAATTCCAGATATTTCAACGGTGTGAGCGGTATTTCCAATCATTAT
>WTIV01000216.1:0-5363 GCA_011525095.1 Methanobacteriota archaeon | reverse complement strand
CCGACTGTTGCAGGTAATTTTGATGTCAATCTCTGCATCTTTCTTGATGAAACCTTGACTTCATGCTGGCCTCTGAATACCTTTAGCGGTTGAAGCCTAGATGCCTGCCAAGCTGGCCTTAATCCGGCGAAGAGAACGATTAACATCGCAATAGAAACTATCTGGAATACAAGCGAGAAATCTGTGTCAAGCCTAATTGGCAAACCGATCATCGTTTCATAGAACGAGAGCATTCCCGGAGCTCCAAGATATATTCCTAGCAAAGTGCCAATTAGGCTTCCAATGGCGCCAATCACTAACGGCGCAATCACGTAACCTGGCATGATTGACTTCTTGGGAACGCCCAATGTTCGCAATACTGCAATTTCCTTTGCTTGCGATTGTATGAGCCTCTGCAAACTCAAGAAAATCGTGATACCTGCGATTGCTGCAATCATCCCTGTAACATATGGATACATGTTGGCAGCACCCTCTGCATCAGCACGTAGGATTTCAACCGAGAATACACCTGACCTGTCATAGACACTGACAGGAGAGTCGTCGATATCCGACATAAGTTCTGAAAGGTCCTTGACCAATTTGGTCATCTCTGGGTTTTCGTCGACATCACTGCTAGACTGCAAGTCATAATCCGGTGTTCCCGCAACATCGATTAGAATTAGATTTGATGAACCTGAACTAAGATTTGCGAGTTTTTCTAATCCCGAATCGGTCATGTATCCGGTTGCAAATGTGCCATCGTCTGCTGGAAGCGTTGAGCCTTCGGTTGCAAAGTAAAGATGCATAGGATGGAAGCCGATTCCTACGACTTCGTAAGTGAATTTGCCATAACCTGCGCTAATTTCAATCTCGTCACCGACATCAATGTCTAAATCAACTGCAATGTGGCTGTCAAGAACAATTTCATCGCTCGTCAGAGCAATCCTCCCTGAAGATAAATCACTGTAAGTTGGCATCCAAACTTTGTCGACTAGACCCTCATCAATTCCGTGCCAAACTGCAGGAATTACTTTCTCAACACCTTCTGAGTCAGTGTTTAACATCATTCCATCAATGACCAATCTTGCCTCGCAAGTCTCCAAAGAATAATCCGTTTCCGGCCATTGAGAATCTATCGAATCACAAATTGATTCAGAGGCAGAATTATTCCAAACCCCGGTTGGATTGTTAATCCATACATCGGCGAGGTTTACTCCGTCTTCACCGTCATATATCTCATCATAAAGAGTGGTTGCTGCATTTGCATATGAACCGAAGGAAATTCCTGCAAAAACACCAACTGCGACCATGAAAACTACTGCAGAGAGACGCAATTTTGTGCGCCATAGACTCCTTGCGAGTCTTTTTGTTAGTAGCATTGACATTTGATCACCTCAATTGTCCAACTTTTCATCCGAGATTATTTTGCCACTGTCCAATCTGATTACACGGGTTGCGTAATTGGTCAGTTTTTCATCGTGAGTCACCATGATTGTAGTGATATTTTCTGCCTTGCAGGCTTTGACTAATACTTCCATAACCATGTCTGATGTTTTGGAATCCAAATTACCGGTCAACTCATCTCCAAGTAGGAGTTTGGGGCTCTTTGCCAAACTTCTAGCAATAGCGACTCTTTGTTGCTGTCCACCACTTATTTCAGCAGGGAATCTGTCTACTTCTTTCTCTAATCCTACCAGTTTCAGTAATTCCAAGGCTCTATCCTTATTCCTCTCACCAGATAGTTCTTGGATTAGTAGAATGTTTTCGAGGACCGTCAAATCTTGCAGTAAATTGAAGAATTGGAATACATAACCAATGTTCTCTCTTCTGAATGTCGTCATCTCTTCAGAATTCTCCCGAGGTACATCTTTTCCATCAAAGGAATAACTTCCTGAAGTGGGGCTATCTAGAGCTGCAACACAATTCAGCAGTGTGGTCTTACCGGAACCTGATGGTCCTAGCAAAACTATTCTCTCACCTTCTTCAATATCGATATTTATTCCATCAAGAGCTTTAACAACGCCTGATGCCATTTCGTAGTGTCTCTGTAGGTCAACTATCTCCATTAGTGGCATATTGAACAATATACGCTGAGAAATTGAGTAAATAGGTTCTTTCATCATAGGCCCACACTTGATATAATTCGCTACCGAAGGGTACAATGTGCGAGAAGTCCAATTGAAATGGAGTCCTGAATCCATAGAAAATTCAGATATTGGACTGATTACCAGAGTTGCAAAGAAATTCGAGGTTGTTGCGCATCTTGAGGTCACTAAAACCGGTGTAAGACAACTTGTTAGTATTGACTTCAAGGAGGAAATGGGACCAAGCGATCTTGGAGATATTGACTACTTAGACGTGGAGGGACCGCTAAACCCGTATCCAATTCCAGAAGTTGGCGGGGAAGGTTACATTGTGGTATGGAATAGACACCCACTTTCTGTTGCTGCAATCAATTTCGATAGTTTGCACGTGATTCCACCCTATGTAATCGGTGAAGAAGGTGTCCAAATTACAATTCGTGGACTACCTGAAGGTGTCAGCGGTTTCCTCAAAGCTGCAAGAGCAATGTTACCACCAGACAACGTAAATGTCGTCGACATCCGTGAAATTGAGGACACAATTTCTCAAATTCTCACACCAAAGCAACTCGAAGTTGCAGTTTTTGCTGTGCAGGCAGGATTTTATGAAAATCCAAGGAAAATAAGCAAAAAAGAACTTTCAGAGTTAACTGACATTCCTCGCTCAACGCTACAGGAACACCTAGCAAAAGCAGAAGCAGCATTGATTGAATGGGCAGTAAAGACCCATTTATCAAAGTAGGAAAGCCTTGTATTCAACCACCTTTTCACAGGGTCATGAGCGATACTGACACGCTACTGCCGAACGGAAAAGGCGTGTGGATTCCCATTGACCATGGAGTCTCTGATTTCCCAGTTGAAGGTCTAGAAAATCTCGACGAATTAATCCCTCTTATTGCACATGCTGATGCTATCGTTGCTCAGAAAGGTGTAGTTTCACGTTACTCATCTGATGCAAATTTCGTCGCACACCTATCCGTTTCAACCCGCCATGCTGGAGCGAGAGGAAGTGACAAGGTCTTAGTTGGCAGCGTTGAAGAATCACTATCTAGAGGTGCTAAAGGGGTAAGTGTCCAAGTCAACATGGGTAGTCCTGATGAGCCTGATATGATTGAGAGATTAGGTATGGTCACTCAAGATTCCCATTACCTAAACTGCCCTACTCTAGGAATGATTTACCCTCGTGGCGAAAACCTCAATGTGATGGAAAACGATGATACACAAGCCGCAGCACACGCTGCTAGATTAGCATTTGAGTTGGGTTGCTCAGTGGTCAAGACAAAGTGGACCGGCTCAATTGAATCTTTCGAGAAAGTTACCTCCTGTGTCCCGATTCCAGTTCTCATTGCAGGTGGACCTGCCGGTTCAAGTACCAAAGAGATCCTCGATATTGTTCATCAATCAATCCAAGCAGGCGGAGGAGGAGTATGCATGGGAAGACAGGTGTTCTCCCATGAAAACCCAAAAGCAATGGTTTCTGCTTTGAAAGCGATCGTTCACGATAATGCTAGCGTAGAGCAAGCAATGCAGGATTTCGGGTTGTGATACTCGTGCAAATATGGCTAGAATCTGGGACACGTCAAGAGGGCGTTGACCTAGTTTTAGATGATGATTTGAGTATCGACGGTGATGCGTTGTACGTCAATGGAAAGCAAGTTGGGAGAAGAGTTGACGTGAGTACTTCGGAGGGCCAAGGCAAAGCCAGAGCAATGGCTGGTAGCGTAGAATGGATTCTTCTAGACTTGGGAGAATGGAAGATGATCCCAATTGAGAATGTCATAGCATCTTGTGACGGTGGTCCCACAAAAGTTGCAGCAAGAATCTCATCCGCCGAACAAGTCTTAGGAGCAGCATTTGCGCTTGAAATCGGGGTTGATGCTTTGCTTGTGTCAGAGGATGTTTTGCCGACTGCATTAATCGCAAAATCCCAGAGAGGTGAGCGTATTGAGCATACAGGAGAAGAAGAAAAATCCGAAGAGTTTGAACTCACTAGCCTCAGAATAATCGAGGTAAAAGAGGGTGGAGTCGGTGACAGAGTATGTGTTGACCTAACCTCACTGCTCGAATTAGGAGAAGGGATGCTGGTAGGCTCAAGCGCTAGTTCAATGGTTTTGGTGCATGGAGAGACCGTCGAATCTGAGTTCGTTCCCACAAGACCATTCAGGGTTAATGCTGGAGCTGCACACACTTACATCATGTTGGCAGATGGCTCCACAAAATATCTCTCAGAATTGGAAATGGGCGACGAGGTAAAGGTAACCAGTAGTGATGGTATATCCAGAACCGCAACCGTTGGTAGAGTAAAGATAGAGAGACGGCCGTTTATTTTATTCAAGTGGATAGATGAAAACCATAATGAAGCAGGTGCGCTCTTGCAGCAAGCAGAGACAGTAAGGCTCGTCTCAAATTCCGGATTAATTTCGATTACAGACTTATCTCCCGATATGGAAATCATTGGTTGGTCCGGAGGAGCGGGCCGGCATGTGGGAATAGAAATATCCGCAGATGTTACAGAAAAATGAGGTGCTAAATTGGCGGTATTGGGAACTGGTACATCAAACGGTGGATGTAGCCTTCTCCATGCTGCTGGACTTGGTTACGGTGCATCACTCGCTTTGGACTTGCCAGTAACTGTTCGTTTGCTTGACAAGGAATCTCGGAGGGAATTAGATGACCCTGACAACTTGTTGGGGACTATTTTGGAGGTATGGAGGCAGTCCGGACATCCAGTACCCAACGGTGAATTATTCTGGACTGTAAAATCCGAGATTCCTCCACGTCAAGGGCTTAAATCGAGTTCAGCGGTTGCGGTAGCCGCAATCAAAGCATTATGTGATGCTAGTAATTACAATCTAGAAAATGCAGATATCGTCGATATCGCTGCAGCAGCCCAACTGACATCAGGTGTTTCCATTACTGGCAGTTATGGTGACACTTGGGCTGCATTGGAAGGAGGATGGAAACTGGTCAATTCTAACGCAGAAGATGCGAGAAGCGGTGTCTTACTCGAGTCACCAGGCCCGGATTCAGATGATTGGAATGTATTGCTAGTTTGTCGAGGCGATAGAGACAATAGGCCACAATTAGAAGATTTTAGTTTCCATCAGCAGGCTTTTGTTCAAGCCCTAAATGCATTACAAGAGGGTAATGACCTCGTAGCTCTCACATGGAATGGAAGAGGCGTTGTTGGTGCGCTGAACGACCCTGTTGGTAGAAAATTGACCAATGATGCATTCGTAAATGGTGCGCGAGCCGCAGGAATAAGCGGTTCTGGACCCGCTATCGCTGTTTTTGCACCCGCAG
>WTIV01000169.1 GCA_011525095.1 Methanobacteriota archaeon | reverse complement strand
ATCCTAGCTGTATTCGGCATGGTTGTCTATTCTTTCCTAGACCAAGGTCTGTTGATTGCGATGGATGTATTGACAGGAGTTGGTTACAACTTCACAGTTCAAGAGATATGGGAAGACATGCTTGAGCCTCTAATGTGGATAGCAGTACTATGGGTAACAACAACCATCGTTAGAGCTGTACAAGCAAGGCAAGCCCAGTCTGAAAGATACTGGGGCATCTAATCAAGAATGGAATACTGACTCAGTCATGCACTGAGGGCAAGTGACCTTAATCGGCCTAACGTTAGGAATTCCAAGTGGTGCAGAGCAGGCAGGACACATAATCGCCTGATTTACCTGTGATTGGTTAGACTGCCCTCGAGCCGAAGGGTCGTACCTCAATCGGTAATTATCTGGATTATCGATGTACTTTGGTGCAGTGTTCATTGGTTGAGCATTGTCTAGGTCGACTACTTCTTTGCTGGTCACGGGTGAAAAATCTGCTACCTCGTTGGATTGGTTGTTGGTCGCTCCTGCTTTGTAAGCAGCCAACTGAGATTCTATTTCAGCAAGTCCAACGCCGTGGTTTCTACTAACTGCATCCATCTCCAGCATTTGGTCGTATCCAGAGAGACTTGCGAGCCTAGCGAGTACATCATGCGGGAGTGGCATACAGTGTCCCGGAGGCCCCATACACATAGAAGGTTCGTTTTGCATGCTTCTAAATGGGATGTCCCGCTTGATTGCGGGGAATTTATTACAGAATAGGAGAATAAAGCGAGTAATTACTTATGTAAATCGGGAATTCATTTCCGAAAAATTGTAAAAAAATACCTTCAAAATATTGATGCCTTCAAATAGGTAGAGCAGTCGGCCGGCAACCAAGGAGGAACAAAAATGTCGCAATCTAAACCACGATTTTCATCGCACTCGAAGAGAGCCAAATCTGCGCGTTCACTAACCTGTGGACAAGTGATGAGCACACCACAAATTATCGGAAGAGATGCATCGGTTGCAGATGCATTAGACATGATTACAACTAGAGAATGGGACCACATTTTCATTGTAAACTCCGAGAGAGTTCCAATCGGCAGAATCCACGCAGTTGATATCTTGAAACTCGTCGCAAGAAAGACTGTCAATCGCGATATTGCATGGATGCACGGCATTCCCGCAAGACAATTGGTTACGCAGGAAACGATGACAATGCAAGAAAGTACTCCGCTTCTGAAGGCAGCTGCCCTAATGCTAACACACGATTTGAATCAACTCGCTGTGACAAACAAGCAGGGGCAAATCGTGGGCACTGTTTCGCATAGTGTCGTGGCTAGAACACTTCCTAGATTCATTCTTTGAGCAAGGTTCAACAACGAATTGACAGTGGAAGTTTCATGCCGACTTCGCCAAGGTTGTGGCCAAATCCACCTGGCAATTCTCCTTTACCTCTGCCATCCGGACCCATGTTTTTCTCAGGTAGAGAATTGAGTGAGTTGACTTTCCCTCAGATGCCTACTCAAGAGAAAATTGACTTAGCAGGATTGAAGGAATATGTTGGTAACTTCACTCTAGAAAATGGGCAGAAAGTATCCCAAGTTATCGACTTGGAAAAACGAAGACCTCTGTTGATTGCAGGGGAGTTAGCGAATCCATACCGCCTTTGTGACATAATGGCACCAGACATGCCGATTATTCCAGTCAGGCTTGAGGGAGTATGCAGAACTTGGGCTGACAACCTAGACCCTAGAGATATACAACCGGGAATTCACCATGTCACACTTGCTAGATCGCCGGGGTGGTGGGAGCGTTCATTCATCACCTTACTCGAACTGCCTGATATGAAGAAGTTACTAGCGTGGTTAGATGGTTCTAGTGCAAACACTTGGTTGCCAAAGCGACTTGCTGAAGGAGTTATTCGATTAGAAAGCGACATGGAACTAATGTCTCCAAACCTCGAAGACATTTCATGGGATGGTATTGAAGAAAAAGTCACCATAGAGGCCCCTAAACCTAACGGACCTGAACTTGACCTGTCCACAATAATGATTCCAATCAATACACGAACTGGTTGCTATAACAGCAGAGGAAGAGTCGCTCGATGCGCACACTATCCGCAAACAGAAT
>WTIV01000214.1 GCA_011525095.1 Methanobacteriota archaeon | reverse complement strand
TGTCAGCATTGCGATTACAAAGCCGAGAGACATTCCGATTAGTACGCTTTCAAAATTGAATGAATAGGCAATACCATCTGCGCCAGCACTTGCGAAAACGCTGCTAAATGCGGCTGAAACAATCCAAGCCAGCAATAATCCGAATATGCCTCCTAGCAAGGATGCTATCGAGGATGTGAACATACCTTCCATTAGCGCCAAGGCACGCATATCCGAACGCTTGAGCCCAATAGAGCGAATTATGGCTTCATCCACTCGCCTTGATTCTGCTAACATCATGACAATGGTCAGAACGAGTAGCAAACCAGCACCTATAGTGAAAGAGCCGAACACAAGGAACATGGCAGATAATGCACCAGCACCCTCCTCTGCTGCAGCGAGGGCGTTTTCTTTTGCAGGCACAATTTTCAAATTCATTGAGTTTACACCCGAGACGGAATCTAGCCACTCACGAATTTGAGATTGATTGCCTAGATTTACCACTAGAATACTACGCTCTCCTTCAGATGCAGAGGCTAACTCTTCAGCATCTGTTAAGTTGATCAATCCGATGATAATCGATTCCAACTCGTCTAAACCTGGAGCATCAATTGAAGACATATTTCCTTCAATTTGCAGAATCGTAGGCAGCGTATCTCCATATGCCCAAGGAACTAGACCGTTGACCAGAACGTTTTCTGATTGATTGAGCAGAGAAAGGCGAGAAGAAATCAGTATATCCCCACTCGGAGGCGAGAGATGACCATCTGTTGCGAGGAACATTTGTGGAAGTATACCAAAACCACCAATGTCAACAGTTAGAGGTAGGCGAGGCGATAAGCCGCCATCATCGATTATCACACCGAAATCTGAACTACAGAATAGTGCTTCATTGTCTTGTCCATCACCTGGTTGTATTGTAAACACCCTATCATCACATTCTGAGCTATATTCCTTGACTACAGATGTAGTACCATTGAAACGGTAAATGGTACCGCTATCGACCAATAAACCACCCTTTACTGCAGAATACTCGGGAGATTCTACTCCCGATTCACTAATCCAGCCATCAGTCGGCGAACCGATTAACACCTCTCCATCATAGTGGAGCCATTCTCCCTCAAATTCAGTTAATTCCCATTCACCCTGTTGATATCGATAGACCTCTTTACCGGTCAAATGACTTACTGCAAGCCAATCCTCGCCATTCACTTGTAGATAATCCATCGAAAATATTGTGCTTGGTAAATCCGGCAATTCCTGGTTGAATTGAGCGGCAACGATTTCCTCCTTTCCTTTGACATGGTGAACTTCATCCTCATCATCGTCCGTGAAAATCTCAACCAAACCATCACTGTGTGCAACCAATAGTGAATCTTCTAGAAGGGTTACGTCGTTGACCAAGCCGCCATCGGGAACTTGCCACTCGTGGCTTGAACCACCTCCTTGCTTTTGGAATGATACTGCTCCTCCGGACACGTACCAAACTCCCTCATCATCGATGAGTATCTCTTCGATTCTATCGTCGGGCAAGGACATAATTTTCGCACCTTGCTGAATCTGAATGAGAGGCACTTGTAGGACTTCCATTGAGGTACCTTGCCCAATTAGAGTGGACTTGTTTTCTGACCAAGAGGCCATGAAATCTCCGTCAAGTCTCCCTAATCCCTCTCCGTTGGAAATTGACATCGAATCTCCTTCAGTTGTAATTTCAAAGCCTGAATCCTCTGCATCAATTAAGCCGTCGAGAATCTCCTCGATTGTAGAAATCGATTCGGCAGCACTATCATCATCGACTAGTGAAATCCGTAGCATATTGACTTTCGAGTTTTTGGATTGTAACTCCTGAGCGAAGGCTAAATCAGAAAATAAAGCTGGAGACTTAGTGCCTGCCATGGAACCCTTTCCATCCATAGAGATTACAGATGTGATTGTAACATTCCTACTCTCACGGAGTAGTTCTCCATCGTCTGTCAACGAAAACCAAGAAACTTCTAGCTGGTCGCCTTTACCTAGACTTAACTCGTCAGCTGCGACTTGATTTATTGAAACACCACTCCATCCTTCATACGCATACCAACCTGCGGAAGGGAGTGCTAATCCATCCGCTTTGGAGAGTGTAACAGTTGTATCTATAC
>WTIV01000113.1 GCA_011525095.1 Methanobacteriota archaeon | reverse complement strand
GTTATCAAGGTGAGAATACATCACTCGACCATCAGACGAAGTTCATCTCTCTTGTATTTCCAGTCTGCTGAGAGGCGACCTTCGTTGATGTAGTACTTTGCTAGGCGTCGAATCTTTGCCTCTGTAAGTTCTAATGATCTTTTGTTGTGAATGTCCTTGTGGTTACCAGAACCAAGGTGGTCAATGATTCCTACAGCCTTGCGCATGAGATTCATCATGTCTTCAGGATAAGAACCTCCGATTCCGTTCTCTGCCATTACTGCGGAGATTCTCTTGCCGAGTACCTTTCTTGCGTCTGGCACTGCGTGTTGGTCCCTAAGAATAGTACCGATTGATGCGGACGAATGACCAGCCTTGCCTAGTTCTACAACTAGTTCTGTGACAGCCTTAGCATCAGTGTTTGACCACTCAGGTAGAGATTCATTGTGTGGCTTTGTGGAACCGGACTTACCTTTCCTCTTAGCGTACATACGTGCCATATTCAAGCCTCCGAGCATTCCGCCGACCTATCTCCCATTCTTAACCGCTACGCATGGACAAATTGCAAATTTTAGAGTCTTTGGTGCATTTTTGCTAGCCTTCCGGGTGTGGATGACCATTCCCATGCCGGAGCTGAGGCCCTTGCTAAACCAACGCACTGCGAGCCTTGCATTACCAACAAATCCTCACCCGTGCGGATTGATTTGTCATATGATTCCAGATTGACCAAATTCACATCGCCCTTCCATTTGATTTCCGGTTTCAAATGAATTCGTTTCAGCGAGTCTGTAGAATCGATTAGCGAGACGCAGGCTTTGGCAATTGAGAAACTACCTCTTTCTGGCGCCCACATTGCAATTTGTTCTCCATCTTTGAGAATTTTCCACCGGGGGAATCTTCCTCTAACTTGGATACCATCAAGCCAGTCGTCATTTAGGTGGTGGAATCTTGCGACAGAGCGGAAATTTGCAATATTGATCTGTTCTCCACTTCGCTTTTTCACCTGAATTTGTTCTGAAACAGCAGCGCTTAGAATTTCCAAGGCTGCATGATTGGTTGCTGAATTTCCTTTTCTGGTATCGATTACAGGTAAAGATGATTCATAATCAAATCCAGAATGATTGATTATCACTCTGTAATTGTTCCTTTCGATTAGTGAATCTAGCATATCTGTCACTCTTTTCATTTCGTCAAGTGTCCAATCTCCAGTAACAGGAATGTCATAATGACCAGCGGGCCACACTTCCTCCAAATCTCTTGGAACTAAACCAAGAGGAGAAGTGACCATAACTTCGTGGGCAGAGGAATGATTTATCGCTCGCCTGAAAGCCTTGTGACTTCTCGATGACGAGTACGGTTTTCTTGCAGAGCATGGAAGTAAAATTAGGACATCATCTAGCCCATCGGGTTTCTTGTACCGGTTTGTGATGAAATCTACCCAATCCAAAATCACGGGTTCATTATGTGATTCAACGCTGTGAATTCTGAGGGCTGTACCCTTGCTAACTACTTGTGAGAGAATTCCTTCCGATTCTGAGATAATCTTGTCGTGGTTCCTCAAATGTTCAACCAACCTTGGGCTATTCAAGGATTGAGATTGGGCAAGTTCTCTAAGTCGATTATCGGCAATTGCAGAGCGTACATCTGCAATCGCACTTTCCCAGTGAGAATTTGCAGATTCATTTTCATGTGCTAGCCTCGGACCATTCCATGTAATTACAGCACCATGTGATTCTGCTTGCTTTACCCTAGTAGTATCAAACAAATCTACTCCAAACCAAGCGAGGACTGCGCAATTGTCGGGACCGCCGATACCGGGAGTCCACAATAGTGAACCAGGAAATCGATTTTTGATTACATGTATTGCTTTGACAAGTTGTCCAGGTCTATTTGCGAGTTGTATTGCGTCGCTCAAGATTACCACGTGTGGTTTGAGTTGAGGGTCAAGCAACTCTTCATCGTGATTTAGAGATTGCCAAGATATCGAGACAATCTCGCCCTTGGATGCTACCTCACCCGCATCAGCCTCATCCAGTGATGGTGGCAATACGTGACCAATTGACGCTGAAAGGGTTGGACCGTTATCCTCTGACTCCCAAGGAGCAAATGGAGCCCTTGATTCAAGTTGTATTGTTCTTGGAATTCCACCATCGCTAGAAACACTAAATGGTGCGTAATCAACATTAAAATCGTCGTCCGTAACTACAAGACCGGGAGTTTTGGATTGAGGACTAGACCTGTCGCCCAAAGCCCACAATCTTGCCATTCTTTGGCGGGCTAAGACTGTCCTACCCAAAGCCGCCATCATGGCTTTCCACAAGTATGCCATTCTTGAATGATTTGAAGGATGATGAGGTTACCGCCCCAATCATGGGAAGAGTCACATGGTGGCTAGTCAGCATGATTCTAGTCATGCCTGCAGTGACTGCTGGCCAATCCTATGTGTACAACACCAGCGATGGTGATGTTTGGTTCGATTGTGAAAACTCTTGGGCTAATATCACAACCGAAGACGGCAATTTAGTCGGAAACGGCAGTGAATTCACAACTACAATCGAAGAAGGTAACCATACTGTTTCATTTGAAGAGCAAAACCAATGCCAATTCGTGATTCCTGTAAATGGCGATCTGCCAAACATGAGGCCTGCGCCAGCGGATTCATTCGAGACACTCAATACACAGGTATGCAGTCAATCAGATTACCAAAGTGGTTCATGCGACAAGTACCTAGTATCTGGTAACGTAAGCGATGGCGACGATGACATCTTCGGAGTTGATGTGTCTAAGGGTCAACTAATTTCTTTGATGCTGAATGCAGCATCCTCTGCAATCGAAATTGAGGTTCATTTCCAAAACGAAATTAGTGAAACTAAATTGAATAGTGAGATATTGATTGCACTAAACACATCAATCTCAGAAACAAACCAAATGTTAATTCCAGCTACAGAGGATGGAAGAATCCTCTTCACCGTTTCCAGTCCGCATCAGGGAACACTATGGATGACAAGCCTAGAGATTTTCACTACCGGAGGAAATGACCTCTTGACCGGTCTAGGCGAAATATCAGGAGTAGGAAATGTATCTTATCAATTTGGATTAGGTGAAGATGAATCGATTCTAGTAACTTCATCTGAAGACATTACCAACGGTGTAAATTTAGGACTCAAATACCGCTACGCATTCACTGAGACAATTTTTTCTGAGTGGAATAACATATCCTCAACCGGTGTAATTGCTGGAGTGGACAGTATCATCGGAATAGAACTGTGGTGGGATTGCGATTGTGAATGGGTAGCCACTCTTAACCATAGGACACACTTTGATGCAGGATGGCAAGGAGATGCACCTGGATTTAAACCACTTTCAGCAATGAGCGACAACTCATCCTATCCATTAATTCCAATGGATGGCACTCCATTTGATGGAGAAATAACACTCTTTATGGATGATTATCAAGACGTACTAAGAATAGAAACAACCGGTTGGAATGAGTCAGTACATCTGGTCGATGTGACTGTTGAAGGAGATGTTTACGAACTGCAAGTTTTGATATTGAACATGGATCAAAACACCTGGGATGTTTTGGATCAAGTATCAGCAACATATTCAATGGACAAGATTAGGATTACCCTCGATGTAGGATTGGGTACTCATTTCGTGAAAATTCTCCACCAAAACGGTAGTTCTGCACTAGATGAAAATGCAGAATCATTGGATTGGACAATACGCATTAACACCGCAGTTCTCGAAGAGGGAGAAGAACCATGGTTCCCAGCATCAAATGCTGTGAAAGAAGCAGCAGACGTGTTCTACTGGCTGATTGGTTTACTTCTGATTTTACCATTCATAATTTTCTATATTAATGTAAACAATAACAAAAAATTCGCTGAAGAATTTGCAAGAAAGAAAAACCGATTGCAATGGTTAAGCGATAAATTGGATGAAGGAGAATTCTCTCCTACAGACCTTTCTAGAGCACTGAAGTCCGTATCTTCCCTAGAATGGGAAGAAGCATTAGAAGTCTGGGGGAAGCCAGAGACTAGACATTACACCAATGGCATTGACATGGCAGTTTGGACGCTAGATGAAAGGATCTCAGATTCGGGTTCATGGCCAATTCTAATTGGACTTACACCTCAAGATTACGAGTGGAGTGTTGCTGCTCTAAAATTCGAGGCAAATGAGGGCACAGACTGGACTGTTAGCAGTGTAGAGCCAAAATTACTTTCAAGAGCAAATGAGGTTTTCTTGGATACCATTTACACCAATGCTCGTGTATTCATTCGCGTCGATTTATCCGGCAATGCAAAGTCGCTGGACGTATATCTATCTGGAATGGTTAATGGTGAACCAATTGCGGCTAAGCCTGCAAATACGATATATCGCAACTTAGAAGAATCCGAGGAATGACTATCCTCTTCTTTCTGATGCATCGTCCATTATTCTGTCAACTACATCTTTTGTCCCAGATAAGTTATCACGTAGTTGTTCTAGAGATTTTTTTGTTGCTTTGCCGAATTTTTTCGGCATGTGGAGTTTGCACAATACAACAACGTCTCCTCTTCCAATCCCTCGGCTAGACGGAACTCCTCTCGAATTAATTGTGATCGTATCCCCAGAATTTGTTCCTGCAGGGACTTTGATTAGCAAATCCTTGCCATCGATATGTGAAAGTTTAACAGTCGTACCCAAGGCAAGGTCACTGAATCCAAGAGGTAGCGACATTATCAAGTCCATCCCATTCCTTTCAAACCATGGGTGTTCCTCAATAATCAGTTCTATGAATAAATCACCTGGGATACCACGTCCAAATGGAGCAGGTTGTCCTTTTCCACGCATTCGTAAGCGAGTCCCATCTTGGGCACCAAGGGGAATATTGAATCGTAGAACCTGAGATTCACTTTGAGTTCCACCACCTGAACATGGCTTACATCTATCTTTGAATGTTCTACCTGAACCATTACAATTTGGACAACTACGGACTGAATCTTGAACGAACGGTCCAATCTGTTGCCGGATTCTAACCTGTCCCGAACCATTACATTCTGAACACTGAGATGTGACACCACCCTTTGCTCCTGTACCCTCACAGTCCGAGCAAATTGTAGGCAAATCGATTTCTATCTCGTCCTTTCCACCTTCAAGGACTGATTCTAATGAAATCTCGTGCCGAACCAATATATCGTTGCCTTGGCTTTGTGCTGACCTCCTACGGCCACCTCCAAAAATATTGGAAAAGAAATCACCACCCAATATGTCATCAAGATTGATATTGAATCCTTGGAATCCTCCGGGACCAAACGGAGAGCCACCGGGTGAATTATGGCCGAATCGGTCGTAATTTCTACGTTTTTCAGAATCTGAGAGAACAGCGTATGCCTCTTGAATTTCTTTGAACTTTTCATCTGCATCAGGAGCATCGTTTTTGTCGGGATGATACTTTCTAGCCAGTGACCTAAATGCCTTTTTTAGATCCTTATCGTCTGCATCCTTGGTGACTCCGAGAACCTCGTAGTAGTCTCGCTTCTCTGACATTATATCACCTCGTACAATATATCTGGTAGGGCAGGGGTTCTTCATTCCAACGCTACAATTCACTTCCACAGTTCATGCAAAATCGCTCGCCAACAGAGTTTGGAGCATTGCAAACTCTGCAGGTAGGCTTTGGAGCAAACCCAGTGTTTGGATCATTGGGTTTTGTTGAAGAAACGCCATAAGCCATCTCCTCAATTGAAACTCCTCTTTGAACAGGGGCACTAACCTGATTCGTTTCCTCATCGATAGTCACTGATTCTGCACCATATTCTGTCATAGAAATCATTTCCATTGGCACCGGTTTCTTCTCCTCAGACTCGATTGGTTGAATTGGAGCAATAGGCCGTTGAGCTATCACAGGTGATTGATCACTCCTTGCCTGTAACTTGGCCCGCTTTGTTGCATCCCTTTCGGCTTTTCGATCTCTACCTCTTAGTGATGCAATCCAATCCAAGAATGAATCCATGGGCGAAGGTTTTCTCACTGAACCAACCGTAGAATTTACTCCGCTCTCTCCAAATTGTTCATCCCCTGAGACACGTGCCTGAGCTCGCCTAACGTGTTCAGCGTCAACCAGCATTTCAACCTGAACTTCGGTATTGACTTCTGTCTCTGAGTTAGTAGAATAGGAACCTACTGCTGAACCAACTTTACCTTTGAGATTAGCCTCTGCCTCCATTGAAAGGTTGGTATCCATAACGACGTCTTTTTCCCAAACACCACTTTCCTCTGCTTTGAAGTGACCTCCCACAGATTTGACAGCACGATTCCTCTGCCATTCATGGTCTCGAACAACTCTGGTCCTTCTGTATAGAAGGTACCCTACTCCAAACGCCCCTATGTTTAACCCGATATCTAGGTTGGTAGATACTTCCATCATATCTCCGAGAGGATCTACGATAAACCTCAATGCGTTTAGCACGATTACAGGTGTGAATAACATCACCAAGGAAGTAACCTGTCTCGCCATCTAATCTCTCCTTATCCGTTTCATCAATGAAAGTTTGTGTATCATGTACGGTCAGTTGGTGCCTTACCGCTTCTAATCAAACCATCAAACATACCAACTGTAAATGCAGTGTGAAGCATTACCAAGCAGATTGGTATACCAACAAAGCATGAAAGGCGAGACTTAGAGTATATTACTCCTGAAATTACCAGTGCGAGTAGGTAAGCAACAGGTGCATACCACCACTCAGGTAAAACGAATATGAGAACGAGGCCGAAGAGAGGTAACAATTCTCTTGCATCCATTCTTTTTGGGTGTTTGAGTACAACCTTTGTCCGCCAGAAACCATACCTGTGGCACATTTTCCACCAATTCTTGAGAGAGGAACGTTTGTGCATGTAAACACAGGAAACATCCGAGCGCCATAGTTGCCATCCCGCTGAAATAAGTCTCATCGACAGGTCACTATCCTGACTTGTTATGAACCTCTCATCCCATCCATCTACCGATTTCAGCGCTTCGACATTGTGCAAACAGAATGCTGGTACCTTTGTTTGATGACGTCCTTCAAACCTTTGGAATTGGCCACCACCAGAACCGATCGGAGACCTAAGAGCACCTTCAATCCACGAAGAAACATGATCATCAGAATCTGCAGATTCTGTTAAACAGCCAATCGCTCCAACTTTTATCCCCAAGGTTGACTCTAAATCAATTAGGTCATTCACCCTCTTCTCGACATGGTCTCTATCTATCCATGAATGGCCAATAATCTCAAGGCAATGTGTAATGTCTTCACCCAGGTGCTGTAACGCTAAATTCCTTGCATTGGGAACACGCTTTCCGGGATTACCTATTACACTAATAGAATCCCCATAACTATCAAGAATGTCAAGTGTTGAATCGGTTGAACCACCATCGAGTACCATAATCCTGACTGGGAAAGTTTGTGCTAGGAGACTATCGATACATCGTTTGATGAACTTCTCTTCATTTAGAACGGGTATAACCGCGCATACCCGTACCTGCATGGACATTCCTGTTTGACATCTAGTTGTCAATGTTAGCATAATAAATTCATTGAGTAAGTAGTTCTGGGGGGTTACATGCCGAGGCTGAAACTAACCGCTATTGACGAGGGCTACACAGTCGTAGTGTCGTCTAGGCTACTTGGTGCAGACGACCCGGGCCTAGTTTACGATGCAATATTGAAATTGTTTCCTGATTTCACGTGCGGTTTGCCTGAAAACCCAAAATTTCCTAGCGAACAAGATGACATTCTGGCATCGGATAATGTTAGCATGCAAACGTTCCTAGAGGTTATTCACAATCAGTTCATTCTTGACACAGCCCTAGATTATATGTCTGCAAATCTAGACGAGAATGGAACCGTATTTCACATTTCGAGGCAGGCTGCAATGGCTGGAAAAGTTGCTTTTCCACTTCCAGGAGAAAACCCACTAGGCGGCCTAATTACAATAGAAATCGAAGGAGATAATTTGGGAGATTGGCTTGAAGCTGCTACTTGGCATAGCGGCCGTGAAAACATACCCAGAAGAATTGGTGATGAGTTTTCTATGCTAAGCGATGGTGATGCTTCAACCTGGCACTGATGGCTTCGGCTATATCCCTGTCAGGTCCAAGCCATTCGACTTCATCAGGACCATCGCACCATTGTGTTTTGTCGTGAACGTGTAATTTCATCTCCCCATTAGAAATGAAACACTCCATCACATGAAGTCGAACAACAACATCACCGTGGTCAAAAATCCATTTGCCAATCATTTCACCTGTTGTAACATCGAGTTCTAATTCCTCTTTGATTTCTCTAATCAAACACATAGAAGCATCTTCACCATCTTCAAACTTCCCACCGGGAAATTCCCACCAACCCGCATGCTTCTCTGATTGGGCTCTTCTAGCCGCCAAGAACTTACCATCCTGAATTATTGCTCCCGCACCAACATCGAGACAAGGCGGTCTTAGCATCCGATCTAAGC
>WTIV01000037.1 GCA_011525095.1 Methanobacteriota archaeon | reverse complement strand
GAAGAAGTATTCTGGGTAAATCGTGGCCGTCACCCAAGTCATATCGAAGTACAGATGTATGCTGATGAAGAAGCAAGAATATCAGGATTTGATATTGATGCACTAATCGACGGAGGTGGATTCGCATCATTCGGACACGTCACCTCATACTACAACGGAGTGCTTGCAACGGCGCCATACGAATTGGGTTCTTTCCATTACACTGGTGCTAGAGTTTGGACAAATAAGCCAGCTAGCGGCGCTATGCGTGGTCACGGTGCAGTAAACACAAGAACTGCTGTTGAGGTTGGACTCGACGATATGTCTGAGCAATTGCAGGTTGACCCAATCGACTTGCGTCTTGCAAATTTACTCCCTCCTCATTCCAGGACAATTTCAGGATTCAGAATCACCTCAAATGGAATGCGACAAGCGCTTCAAGAGGTAAGGAAAGGAAGTGACTGGGATAACAAGTTCAGGAAGATGCCTCTAGGAAAGGGAATAGGAATCGGATGTGGATTCTTCATATCAGGTTCGGGGCTACCAATTCACTGGGACCCTAACAAATTCCCACACGCAACTGTCCACATCCAAATCGACATGGATGGTGGGGTTACCGTTCACACAGGAGCAGCAGATATTGGTCAAGGTTCAACAACCGCAGTCGCTCAAGTTGTTGCAGAAGTATTGGCTTTACCGATTGAAATGATTCACGTTAGAAGTCACGAGAGCGACACCAGTCCTGTTGACTTGGGTTCATACTCTTCAAGAGTGACTTTCATGAATGCTAATGCTGCAATCAGAGCAGCATTGGAAATCAAAGAGAAGTTGCTGAATGCAGCCTGGGACACTCTTGGTTATCATCCGGATACACTTGTTTTGAACGACAGAAGAATCTACTACAAGCATGACCCTGCTATCGGAATGTCATACCTTGAAGCACTTCACAAAGCACAGGAAGACAAGGGTGCCCTCATCTCGTCAGGCGCTTACCGCTCACCTCCTATGGGAGGAGTTCACAAAGGTGCAGCAGCGGGGCTCGCACCTGCATACTCATTCTCAGCATATGTCGCAGAGGTCGAGGTCGATGTAGAGACTGGACTGATCAAGTGTACAGATGTATGGGCTGCTCACGACTGTGGGAAGGCTCTGAATCCACTCGCTGTTGAAGGACAGATAATCGGTTCATGTCACATGGGTCTAGGCCAAGTACTGACTGAACAGATGGTTTATGGAAGAACTGGACACCTTCAGAATCCTAACTTGCTCGATTACAAGATTCCAAGCGTTCACGAAATGCCTAATGTAACTCCAATCATCATTGAATCGTGTGACCCAGAGGGTCCGTTCGGTGCAAAGGAAGCGGGTGAAGGTCCTCTACTGCCTATCTTGCCGGCGGTTGTAAATGCTGTATACGATGCAATTGGTATCAGAATCAACGACCTTCCATTGACGCCTGACAAAGTTTGGGCTGCTATTGCCAAGAAGATGAAGGTCGAAGGTATCGACGACCCAGCAGATTTACCTGTTCCAAGATTGGATTTCTCAGAATTGCAAAAGAAGTTGGAGCAACGTGCATCTGAGCATGAAATCCGAGATAAGAGAAGGCAACGTAGTGAGGATACTGATGCCTACGTTAACGGTGTTCTGTTTGGATTCGATCCAAATCTTCCACTAGAAGACCAAGTCGAAGGCTGGAAATCTGCTGACAAGCCAGAACCTGAACAACTTGCAGAACTAGGATTGGCCGGAAAAGCATGGCTCAAACAAGAACAGAGGCACATGGGAGGTGAACGCTGATGCTAATGCCACCATTTGAACTTCACAAACCAACCAGCGTGGAGGAAGCGTGTGAAATTGCCGCACAATTGTTAGAATCAGGCCAGGAATTTGATTGGATTGCAGGCGGGACAGATATTATTCCCAACTATAAGTGGCACATCAACACCAAACCGCACGTCATTTCTCTTGCTGGATTAGATGGTGTCTCAACCATCTCAATGACTGAAATCGGGTGTATGGCTCGATTACATGACATCTCAGTCAGCAGCGAGGTTCACCCACTAATCGCTGAAGCTGCAAGTAAGGTTGCATCATCACTAATCAGAAGAAATGCGACACTAGGAGGTAACTTGTGTTTGGAT
>WTIV01000211.1 GCA_011525095.1 Methanobacteriota archaeon | reverse complement strand
AACTGTGTTTGAATCCGTTTCGTTATAGTTTGATAATGTTCTATCGTAAAATCCGTTATTCTGGTAACCTTGTTTTGATATTTGTTCTAAATCCTCTTCTGTTAACTCCGGAAATTGTTTTTTAAGTTCGTTGATTGGCACATCTTTTACTTCACCGCAATAATAAATATCATCAAAATAAGGCGAATCAGTATATGACCAAACTAAATTAGCAGGGTCTACATAATCAATAACGATACCCTCTGACTTTGTAAATCTATTTTTAACAGCACCAATACCTATTGTAGTTAAATCATATATAACACGCTTTTTAGTTAAATCATAATTATTACCTTCTAATAAAACGTTAATAGCTTGCTCTTCGGCTATTTCAACTGCTTGTTTATATGTAAGCTGCATGTGAACATCTAGCTCCTCTTGCGTTTCTGGCAAAGTTTCTGGTGGATTTTCAAATAAGTTTACACCAAAGTTTTCTTTAGCAAACTCATTCATTTCTTTAGTTTGTATATCTCTAACTATACTTTCTAAATATTCCGAACGTTTAGCAACACCATATGGGTCTTGCGAATATGCTTTAATATCAAAAGCTCTTTCTGATATACCATTTACAACTATATCTACAAACTTAGGTATAATTGGAACTGGTTTCCAGTCTATGTTTAAATACGATAAATCACCATTAATAGATAACTCATCTTTATACTTTTGTATTGATTGCTCGCCTCTAGCATATAAGCGTAACCTGTGAAATGTATTTTGATTACTTTTATATCTGTTAGTACCAGAATCTGATTTAAACCATTCATCTTGAATAGCTCTACCAACTCGTAAGCCATACTCAGGTGACATCTTCTCAGAGTCGCTAGCAACCTGGCTTGGAAAAAAACTATTTATAACTGACTCAGCCATATGTTTATTTTATTATTTCAGATATTGCGCCGCTATTCTTATACCTAGCGATATGCAAATTTAATTTTGGTTTTTCAACTTTGGGGTTAGGTCTGTATAAGTGCCTATTGCATGCCATTATTGCCAATCCCGAGCTAATAGCCGCATCAAATTTTGTTCGTCTATTTATATCAAACTTAGCCCAGTCGTTTAAAGTTTGATTAAAATACATCGTACCATACTCACCATCTGATGTAATGCCAACATGGGTTTGTATGTATGTTTCAATCGCAGCAGCGTGAGCTTGTTTTATATCTTCACTTGAATTAGGTATACCGCCTATTTCTTTTTCTGCTACAGATAGTTTGTTGTATATTTTGTCAGGTCTATTCATTGAGTAGCCTCTATAGCCACGTCTTTTTAAATAATAAAGCAATCGTGGCTTATTGTTTTCCGCTAGTATTGGCATGCCGTAAAATACTAATGCCATAAGCACATCTTCAAAAAACATTTCAGCAGTTTGTGGCCTAGCTACATATTCTAAAAAGAATGTATTAGCTGGCGCATCCTCCATACTAAACGTGGTTAAACCGTGTAACGCGCCTTTTGACCCCTGGCCATCGGTTGTTCCCGATATATCGTATGAGTCACAACCAAAAGCACCAACGTGTTCATTGCCCGGATATTTAATTCCATTTTTAATTATTTGCTTATTTTGCAAACCAATTTTAGGCACCCAGGAAACTTTAAATCTTCCGTTTGGATTTGGCGAGAACATTACTTTAGTATCTTTTATACCGTGTTCCCAGTTAAAGCTGCCAGTTGTAACAACTCCTGTGCTTTTTAAATCCTCATTATAGTCTATTTGTTCGTATATTTTAACTAAGTTAAATATGCTATTTTTAGTTTCATCTCTAAATGCGTGTTCTTCTGTACGCGGAAACTGTCTATAAAACTCGTTTAAAGCGTCCTGATCGCCTTTTAATCCTTCTACCTCATTATCCCAGTGTTGAATAACGCCAACTTCGATAGGGTCTCCGTGTGGTCCAAAACAATCTTCTGATGGGGTTTCGAATGCAGGCATTCCATAAGAATCAATGAATCCCTCGTAATTCCATTCCATAGGTATGAACAAAGAATATAATCCTGACTTAGTCTGTCCATTGCGGTTTCGTTTTGTAACGTCTGAGTCATAGTATAACTTTTTAAAGTTTTCACCGCCTTTGTCTAAGGCATTTGATGT
>WTIV01000167.1 GCA_011525095.1 Methanobacteriota archaeon | reverse complement strand
TCATGGTCTTCTGGCATGGGCTAAGCGACTGGCTATCTTTCAACATCGATAGAGAGTGGATTAATGAGAATGTGAAGTGGAGAGATTTCGGCACTGGTGTGCGATTGGGTAAACTTGCAAGAGAGGATGCACTTTCGCTAGTTCTCTATGACGTTGTGAGCGACGTTGACATTGATGCATTCATGCCACACAGCCACCCTGGTGGCGAATGCTACCTCGTTTTGGAAGGCGAAGTTTGGGATGAAGATGGTACTTATCCAGAGGGTTCAATCGTTTGGATGGATAGAGAGTCCACCCATACTCCAAGAACCAGAGGACAGACTCTAATCCTAGTCCTATGGCCTGAAGGCGTGAAAGCGGCTTGAGGTGAAACCCATGTGGACCAATATCTCTGCATACAAGTTTCTTGATATGCCTGAGTTTGAGGAATTGCGTGAACCACTGAAAGAATTCTGTGACTCGCATGGAATCTATGGTACAATCTTACTCTCACCTGAGGGAATCAACATTTTCCTGTCTGCACCCCGTGAAAAAATCGATATCTTCGTTGACCACATCAAATCCGATGAGAGGTTCAGCGACATTTGGGTCAAGTATTCAGAATCTGAAGACTGTGCGTTTAGAAAAATGAATGTCAGACTAAAGAAAGAAATCATCTCTATGGGAGACATGAGTGTCAAACCTCACGAATTCACAGGCAATCACATTGAGCCAAAGGAGTTCAAGAAGTGGCTAGATGAAGGAAAGGATGTCACGATTCTCGATACAAGAAACGACTACGAAGTCAGAATGGGAACCTTCGAAGGCGCTGTTGACTTTGACATCAGGACCTTCCGTGCATTTCCACAAGCAGTTGCAGAATCTGATATTCCAAAAGACAAGCCAGTTGTAATGTTCTGCACTGGAGGAATCCGCTGTGAGAAAGCTAGCGTTGTCATGCTAAACGAAGGATACCAGGAAGTCTACCAAATCCATGGAGGGATTCTCAACTATTTCGAAGAAACCGGCGGAGCACACTGGAATGGAGAATGCTTCGTATTCGACCGCAGAGTCGGTGTTGATGGTGAACTGAATGAGACTACATCTGAGGTTTGCTGGGCCTGCAGAGAGCCGCTAACCCCTGAACAAGCGGCAAGCCCTGAGTTCGTGCGTGGAGTTTCTTGCCCATACTGCGTTGGTTGAAAAAAACGGGTATTGATATACTCAAGAGCGATTTAATTACCATGAACAAACCTAAACTCGCTGTTTCTTCTTGCCTCCTAGGGAAAAAGGTACGCTACAACGGCGATGCCGCTGAGTTTAGGCCTCTCAACCGAATTTGGAGTGAACATCTCGAACTAATCGGAGTCTGCCCTGAAGTAGGAATCGGCATGGGGGTGCCACGTCCTACAATCAGGTTGGTCAAGGGTGAAGAACGGATCTCGCTCATAGATCCAAAGAACGGCCATGATTACACAGACAAAATGCTAGAATTTGCTGAAGTGCAGTCAGATTTTCTAGTTGCTTCTGGAATTAGCGGCTTCGTGTTCAAGAAGGATTCTCCAAGTTGTGGTCTAGAGAGAGTCAAGGTATACCGTGGTGATAACCCACAAGCCGTGCGTGATGGCACTGGACTGTTTGCAAAGGTTTTCACCACGTTATACCCCCACATTCCAGTAATCGAGGAAGGTAGGCTAACCGACCCATTACAAGCAGAACACTTCCTAGCAAGAGTTCACTTCTTCAACGAGTGGTTATCCATCGGAGAAGAAGGATGGACAGCATCCAAGTTGATGACATTCCATGCTGAGCACAAGTTGTTCCTACTAAGCAGAGCTCCTGACTCCAAGAGAATCCTGGGCAGAATCATCGCTCAAGGATTTGATAATGATGAGCACCCAGAACACGTCGCTCTAAAGTACATGACAGAAGCACAAAAGCACCTCTCAACCCTAACCAAGAGAGGAAGAATTGCACACGCTATGGAGAGAGTTGTTGGCAGGCTGCCACAGTTATCCAAGTCAGAAAAGCAAGAGATGCTGGACGTTATTCACAGTTTCAGAAGAGGGCTGCTTCCACGTTCTGCTGCAATGATTTTGCTAAACCACCACATCAATCAGCACGATGCTGATAACCCGATTCACAAGAAGTTCATCTCTCCAATCCCAATGGAAATTGGA
>WTIV01000001.1 GCA_011525095.1 Methanobacteriota archaeon | reverse complement strand
TCCAATCTACTTCTCCATGAACCATATCCCCTACGTCGAAGGACCCATTCGTAAGGTGAATAATCAAATCTCCGACTTTCCTTGTATCTAGGACTGAGTTCGATGCATAATCACAACTTAAATTGCCGTAGTCTGCTTCTTGACCTCCGCCTTCGGGATAGAAGCATGTTTTGTCTAAAATTACACCATGTGTAGCACCCTCTGGCAAGTCATCTCCGACCAATGGAAGACAACCGAGTACGCTCGCTTCGAAGTTCTGTTGTGAAACATCATCATAGTAGAGTGGAATTGTTGGAGGCAACTCTGGAATATTCTCAACAAATGGCTTGACGCTGACAGACTTCGCTGCCGCCTTTGCCATTGCAGCATGTCTCTCTGCCATTTCTGCGTTAAAACCCGTTCTTAGAGTAAGGTTTTTCCAACCCAAATCATTTGCAATATTGATTACCAAATCTGGAGCAATACCGTGGCTGTCATTGATTGTGAACAATATCTCATCCGGTAATTGTAAAGAATCCTCTGAGACATCTTTAATTGCGGTTTTGACGACTTGGTTGCCTTTTCGGATCATCTCGTCATATCGCTCTTCTTCTCCTTTGAGAATCGTCAAAAGTCCTTCTTGAGTTTGTTTCATACGTTCTGTGGAATAATTTACTTCAAGGTGATGAGACGCTAATTCAGCTAGACTAATTTCTAGTTTGAGGTCGTCTCTCATTCTAAGCACTCTTCTAGCGATCATTCTTGCAAGGTATCCTGCTTTCGAGTTAGATGGAACTAATCCATCACCGAGCATATTGGAAAGGGCGTGCATGTGGTCAGGTATCGCATAAATTTTCGATAGCGGCTCAGTAATCGCAGCAAACAATTCTGAATTGATGTTGTGTCCTCTATCAGCGAGCCTAGATAGGAAGACTTCTCGCATCCTATCGCCATCACTACCCGCTTCGATATTCATAATTCCAAATAACCTACTCATTTCACCGAGAAGGGATTCCATCTCAGTTTGTGTCATATCGAAACTTTCAGCTGAAAAGCCAGCCAAGTCCTTCAACCAAGCCACACTCTCGGGATAAATCGCTTCGTAAATTGTTGGAGTGCCAGCTGCTGCCCAACAAAACCTCTCAAGACCATATCCGGTATCGATAATTTGCAGAGGCATCTCAGAGTATTTCACACCCTTAATTTCTACATCCCCATCTTCATCCTCTGCGAGGTTCATGAAAACCAAAGTTGCAAGTTCAAGGCCACCAACAATTACCTCGACTGCAGGACCTGCATTTCCTCCACCCGACCATGGATTTTCGACATAAGTCACCTCTGATGGATCTATCCCAAATGTAGTACACAACAAATCATGGCAGTGTTTTACGCACTCTTCCATCCAGTAGTACATTTTCCCTTCATCCGGGCGGTTGAAAACGTGGTGTGCCATCATTTCAAAGGTCGTTAAATGCCGACCTGAACGTCCAACTGCATCGATATCATTCAACCGAATACAAGGTTGAGAAATTGCGAGCGGGTTCGCTGGCGGCTCTACAGCACCAGAAGTTACGTGAGGTTGAAAATCTGCAATACTCGCAATTGTAAGGTGAATATCATCTCTCCACCTTGCAAGAACAGGATATGGTTCTACGCGAGTATGTTCTCTATGCTCGAAAAAGCCAATGAATTCTTCACGCATTATGTCCTTTAGTTCACGTCCTCTTTGAGTAAAGCCATCGATGATTGGTGCGCCGATAAATGTGTATTCATCTTCTTCAGTATCTCCACAGGTATCTCTGTCTGCATCACAGGACCAAAACCACAGCCCTGTTACTCTGCACTGCCTGCGAGTGTATCCGTTTTGGTGAAACACTTCGAGGTCGATTGGTGGTAGTCCCATTAGTGTCACCTGCCCTTACGGACATATTCGTGGGGGCATCAATACTCCTTCAAACCATCCCTGCCTAGACATAGGAATCAAGTGAAGTAAGTGGTCGGAGGCATGTGACCGGAGCAGAATGGCAAGACCATCTCGAAGTAGAGAATGAGGGGTTGATGCGAATTCGTAAACATGGTTCGATGAACGTTGATGCAATGATTGTGTCAAACCCGGAGCACCTTGCAAAAAGTAGCGATGAAAGGTCTATCTCTCAACTTGTCAATATAGCTTCAATGCCGGGTGTAGTTG
>WTIV01000244.1 GCA_011525095.1 Methanobacteriota archaeon | reverse complement strand
ATGGTGCTTGCCTTTTCAACTCGTCAATCAACCACGAGCATCCTTCGAAGGCTTCCTTCCTGTGTGGGCTAGCAACATGAATAGCAACTATGTTTTCACCAGGGCCTACCGAACCTGTGCGATGGGCCATTGCAATGGAATGTAAACCGAACTTTGACGATGCATCTTTAGCTAAACCATGCAGTGTTTCTGACAATTTTTCTTGCCATGCATCGAATTCCAAGCGAAGAACTTCTTCTCCCTCATCCATCCCTCTTGTGATTCCGATGAAGGAAACAATTGCCCCACAGCCATCTGTATCCAACATAGTTCTGAGTTTGTCCACATCCAATGAATCAGGAGCCTCTTGAATGAAGATATGCTCCTGCATGTTACTGCGATGTGCGCCGCATCCTTGAAACCATCCACACTCATGGGACATCATGGCACAGGCAGGCCCCATCCACATCATGGGCGCAGGTTTGTCTGGTTTGGCTGCTGCAACTACCCTTGCTAAAGCAGGCATAGAAGTACATGTCCACGATGTTAGAGAAGACTCAGGCCAACGTTTTGACGGGGATTTCCAGGCATTGGAAAACTGGTCTATGGATGCGGATTTCTTCGACCAGTTAACAGAATGGGGATACGACCCGAGCGAATTCAAAGCCACAGAATTCAAGGAAGTTGACCTTATTCACCCGGATGATGAAATCAGCAAAACCTACTCTCCGAAGGTTGCTTACAGAATTGTAGAGAGAGGAACTTCTGAACACACTATCGACCAAGGCTTCAAGCGAATGGCTATCGCAGCCGGAGCAAACCTACATTACAAGAGCAAAGTCAAGGAAGAAGACTGTCAGATTATCGCTTGTGGTCCTAAGGGTACAAGTGCGGTTGCTTATGGTGAGATATTCAAGACCAAGCATCCAAATCACATCGCATTTCAAATGAATGACAAATTAGCTCCTGGCTCGTATTCTTACTTGATAATCATCGATGGAGTCGGCTTGATTTGCACATGTTTATGGAGAAAGCAAAGAGGAACAGATAGGTTCCTTAATGAGACGATTGCTTGGTATCAGAAACACTATCCTGACATCGATATGGAGCCTATCAAGAGAGTGGGCGGAAAAGGTGACTTTACAATCAACAAGAATTACTTCCAAGACGGAAGATATTACGTCGGCGAGTCAGGTGGTCTACAGGACTTCATGTGGGGCTTTGGGATGAGGATGGCAGTTTGGTCAGGACACCTTGCAGCGCAAGATATTCTTGGAAACTGCAACTATGAAACAGAAGTTCGAAAACAATTGATGCCTTATGTGAAAACCTCTGTTGCTAATCGATTCTTGATGAATAGGGTAGGAGATCGCACTTTCAAGTACATGTGTAAAGCATGGATGAAGGACCAAAAGAAGCGAGATGACGGCCTAGTTTGGATTGGCAAATTATTTCGTCCCAGGTGGTACAAATCCTTGCTCTATTTACTCGTCAATCCATTCATGCTGAAATCAGACCCCAAGGCAATGGGTAGAGGAGTTAGGCGTCTACCGTTTAGGAAGGCAAAGAAAAGGGACCTCTGGGAAATGTCTGATGAAGCGAAATCTGTCGCTGATAGGTGGGACAAAATTCGCCGCTCGGGTGGAAAGACTTCGTTCAATGAGAGTAGCGATTGACTCATTAAGCGGACCCGTTTGGAGTGAACCATGAGCGACCTATACGGACTCAAATTAGAACCAATGCCAAACCGTCTAGTCAACTACGGAACCACAGACAATGGTATCGCAGTCATTGAACTAGCTTCAGACTCAGCAGGTGCTCCTCTGGAAGGAGACGCAATGGGTCCAAACACCTACACTCACGAAATGATGAGAGATATTGATTCAGCAATTATCAAGGCACGTTTCGACGATGATGTAACTGTAATCGTGATCACCGGTCACGGTTCCAAGTTCTTCTCTGCAGGTGCATCCATTCAGATGCTGAACAGCGTTTCTCCTGGATTCAAGTACAACTTCTGTCTTCACGCTAACGAGACACTATCTCGCTTTGAGCAGACTACAAAGTTGGTAATTTGTGCGATGAACGGACACGCTGTCGGAGGCGGTCTAGAAATCGCAATGGCTGCTGACATTAGAATCGCAAGAAAGAACTCCGGAAAGGTCGGTCTTCCAGAAATCAACCTAGGTGTTCTAGCAGGTACTGGTGGAA
>WTIV01000084.1 GCA_011525095.1 Methanobacteriota archaeon | reverse complement strand
CCCACCATGGTTGAGTTGTAATTCCAGCAGATGAACCAAGCCTGATGGAGACATAACCCGAGTTGTTGATCCCCAAACCCGGTTCGCTTGACGCTATATCATCGAACCCATCACAATTGAAGTCTCCAACAGCTATTCCAAATCCAAGATTTGAGTCGCTAAGGGAACCAACCAGCATTCTGTCAGGAAGGTCTCCAAGCCCACTTGCTGAACCATAGTGGATAGAGATTGTACCGTTTCCTTCTGGGTCGGTGTATACGAGATCGTCAATCCCGTCACCGTTCATATCTCCACTGAGAACTTCTCCTTCTAGCGAATCATCGTCGTAAGTGATTACACTGAGCGGTGTTGGGTCGATTCTACCTGTGTCCTTACCTGCTAAACTTCTTAGCAGCGATATTGTGTGAGTTGTTGAATTTGAACTTGAGTAAGCAATCTGTTCTATATTGTTTGAGTCTAAATCCATACCAATCGCTTCAGATATTGACAAACCTCTGGAGAGTACTTGCCTGGATTCTGATGTTTCATTGAAGCGTAGCAATCTAACTTCACTTTCGGAGAGGTTGCTCTCCGGCTGAATAGTGTAAACGATGTGGAACATGTTCTCACCATCGATTGCGATTTCTATATCGCTGCCAATTGGTCCTTCGTCCAAGAGTGTGTGATTCCAAAATGCCTTGTTAAAGGAAAGGTGGTGAAGGCCATGGGTCCCAGTCTGACGGAAGAAAATGTGCGTGCGTGAATCGTTGTCGAATTCGAGATTCAATGACTCGCTTCCAGAATCGTAAACGTTCTCAGCAATTGTTCTAATGTGCCAAGTACGTTCTAGGTATACCGCATTTTTCTCTGCGAGTCTAGCTAGGCGTACGTTACTTGCTGTGCTTTCATTATCGTCATCATCTACGCCATATACGATTTGTATGCGGTCTTCACTAGTAACCCCAATAGCACAACTATCGGTCTTTTCACTACCCAAATTTTGCACAACTAATGTGTCAAAGGTCCCGTCCAAATTCAGAGTGTGGAAGTAAACTTCAGTAGAATTTGTCGAACAAGCGTATCCAATGCCAATGTCGGTTAGAACCATATCGATTGAATCAATGTTTGATTGGTTTTGTATTTCATGTGACCAATAATCGAGGATTGATTCGCCACGGACAGTCCAATTTTTCCCGTCAATGTTGATGATGTCTCCCTCAAGGTCGTGGCCGGAACCAGAGGAGAATCCAATAGTCTGGGCCGCAGATGGCTGGTTTTGTTCTAATTCACCAGGTGGAAATTGAATCATCGGAGAGGAGATTTGTATCAAAAATATGGCGAGAATTGCAAGTGGGAGACCATTGCTTCGCCATGACATAGCACCTCTCACGATTACCACCCTACATTACTATTCCCAAAGTTTGAGCACACGGCCCCCATAGGGGGCCGGGCCAGTCCTCGATAGCGAACCGCTTGAATCTATGTATCACATCGCCTATACATGGACGGGTTCACTCTAGTGGTTGCAAACGGAGAATGGCCTCGTGAAGAATTACTTCTCACACTCCAAGAAAAAGCCGATTTCACAATCGCATTAGATGGTGCAGCTGACCGTTTTGATTCTTGGGATGTCATCGTCGGCGACATGGATTCAATTACAGAACCGAGACCTGAATTTATTGATTCCAACCAGGAAAACTCAGACCTAGCAAAGGCATTGATTCAGTATGATGTAGATGCGGTCGTGGGAGTAGAAGGAGGCAGGCTAGATCACCGTATTGCAGCATTCACATCCTTATTCGAATCACGGTCAGATGCAATTCTATATTTCGACGGTTGGAGGGCTTGTCGAGTGGATATTTCCGGTCTTGAAATCGAATTGGAAGTTGGAACGATTTGTTCATTGATGGCATTTGGAGATGTCAAGAATGTAAGTATTTCAGGAGTAGATTATCAGTTGAAATCAGAGGATTTGCAAACTGGAACAAGAGGTGTAGGAAACAGAGTAAACTCGAATCCTGTAACAATAACTCATGATGGTGGAGATTTACTTTTCATTTGGGAGGCAAGTGCGCTCTGATAAATTCAGAATATGCTTCTTTGCCATCCCATTTTCTTGCTCTCTCATCGATTCTAGATGCTTGCAAAGTTGCTTCATACCCGCCCCAATCTTCGATTAACTTGAGTTTCCATGCTGCTCTTGCAGAATGACCGGGC
>WTIV01000005.1 GCA_011525095.1 Methanobacteriota archaeon | reverse complement strand
TCATCCAAGAATACATTTGTTTCGGGATCTAATGGGGAATTGATGTCCACGCGCACCAGAACAGTGCGCCCTTCGAGGTCTACCTCGTCGAGGGTGAGGACCTTCGCCATCGGTCCTTCCACTAGCCTGCGGTTTTTGATTCGACCGGTTGAAACGCGCGTCCCATGATGGCCAAAGGCGCGAAATGTCATATACTCTGTTTGAGCGATGACAAGTATGGCGCGTGAGGATTCTCTAGAAGGACCTCGTAAGCGTGCGAAGACCACAACATCCTCATTCGGAGTTTCAAAAAGAGAAGGTCACGATTCTTCGATGTACTACAATTCTCGGATGTATGATGACCTCGTTTCCCAAAGAGATGTAGGAGACTCTCAAGAATTGCCAGAGGCGTTACACAACATAGTCATCAATGGAGATTCGAGAAAACTTCCAATCCCCGATAATTGTGTTCACCTCGTTGTTACATCACCTCCATATAACGCATCTAAAGCGTATGATGAGGATCTATCGCTTACCGAATATCTGGGCCTTCTGCACGAGGTTTTCTCAGAGTGTTACAGGATTCTAGCCCCTGGTGGTCGAATGGTTGTGAATGTAGCTAACTTGGGACGTAAACCATACATTCCATTGGCTAGCCATATCAATCTGATAATGCATGAAATTGGATTCATGCACAGAGGTGAAGTAATCTGGGACAAATCGGCAAGTGCCGGCTCATCTTGCGCGTGGGGCTCTTTCCAATCAGCGTCCAATCCTTGTCTTCGCGACATACATGAATACATGTTGATGTTTTCAAAAGGCGACTACAAGTTGCCAAGAACAAAGTCAGAGAGAGCTGAAGGCAGAATCGATACAATTGGAAGAGATGAATTCATTCAGCAAACCAAGTCGATTTGGTCATTTTCAACCGAATCCGCAAGGCGCGTGAATCACCCTGCACCTTTCCCTGTCGAACTTCCCAAGAGGTGCATTGAGATGTTTACCTTCTTGGGGGATGTTGTATTCGATCCGTTCCTTGGTTCTGGAACAACAGCGGTTGCAGCAAAACAGGCTGGTAGAGTGTACATTGGGTGCGATATTTCTGAGGAGTATTGCGGTATTGCGGAGCAGCGTTTGGAGTCAACTGTGGAATACGTTCCGGAACTTATCGAAGTGGAATAAATCTCCAAGATTGGTAAACCCTAGTGACGGAAGTCGTTTTGAACTAATGGCATCACGTGATAGTCATGGAGGGCGAACTAACAACCTTGGTTGGCCCAGAGGGAGAAGACTGGAGAGTACCGGTTTCTGAACTCGAATCTAGACAAGAGGAATTGGCTTCTAGACTAAGAGAAAAGGGATTAGAGGCTGCTTTAATTCAAACTCCAGTCGATTTGTATTACTATGCTGGAGGCAGGCAAAACGCATCCCTTCTAGTAACGGCAGAAGGTGAATCCAGGTTGTTTGTCAGACGCTCGCTTGCAAGGGCTCAGCACGAATCCGGAGGAGATGATTCACCTCATTCTGTGGAATCATTCCCACGCATGGCTGCGTTCGCAGAAGAAATTGGATGTAAGCCAGCAATGCAATTTGGTGAATTACCTCATTCCTTCGCAACTAGGTTTGCTTCTAAAGTTGGAGTAACTGAAGACTGTACTCAAATCGTTCATTCGCAAAGGGAAGTCAAGAGTTCTTGGGAATTGGAAATGATGGCTGAAGGTGCTGAAATTCAGATGGCCATGTTCGAGGCAGTTTCTGCTGTTGGTGGCGAAGGCGTTCCTGAAATCGAATTGGTCGCAGCGGCAGAAGCGGTTAGCAGAGCTGCAGGTTTTGGTGGGAACGTGCAAATGCGTAGGTTCCCACTTCAGTGTGACCGCGGAGTAATCGTATCTGGCCGCGCGGGTGGTATTCCTTCGTTCTTCGATTCAGCGATTGGGGGCACTGGTCCTCATCCAATGGCTTCGATGGGAAGCGGATTTACAAAAATCAAAGCGAACGAACCAGTTCTTGTGGACCTAGTTCACCTACACCGCGGATACGTTGTAGACACGACTCGAATGTTCGTTGCAGGATCACTTTCTTCAGAGTGGCAAGAGCGTTTAGACGACATGATTGCAGTAAAAGAAGAGGTTGTTGATATCCTTGACCAGGGCAAGGATTGCTCCGAAGCTTGGCGCCAAGGTTATGCCTTAGCAGAAGAATTAGGCCATGCGAACAACCTCAT
>WTIV01000139.1 GCA_011525095.1 Methanobacteriota archaeon | reverse complement strand
CACTGAAGAAATCGCAGTATCTGGTGCATTCATTGCGATTGGTCACACTCCAATAACAGGATTTTTAGAAGGACAACTCGAAACCGATGAAGAAGGATACTTGATTCACAAAGAGCACACAATGACTAGCGTCCCAGGAGTTTTCGCAGCAGGCGACGTGGTTGATACTAGATACAAGCAAGCGATAACAGCAGCTGGATTAGGTTGCCAAGCAGCGATTGATTGTGAACGCTGGCTTGAAGAAAACGTACACTGAGGTGACTAAGTGGTTGACCTAAACCGCCACTCTAGGCATGTATTGTTGCCTCAAGTCGGTGCAGAAGGTCAAGCAAAGATATCCCAAACTAGTGTGCTCTGCGTTGGTGCAGGAGGTCTCGGAAGCCCAGTAATCCAATACCTTGCTGCGGCAGGTATCGGGCATTTGACAATCATTGATGACGATAGAGTAGACATTTCCAACCTGCAACGTCAAGTAATTCATGGTACATCAGAGATTGGAATTCTAAAAGCTGAATCTGCACTGAGGTTCGTCAAGAGGTTAGATCCCTCAATTTCAGTCGATGCGATCACAGAAAGATTGGATGAATCAAATGCTGAAAACCTATTCAAAAACCATGACATAATTATCGATGGAACCGATAATATTCCAACTAGGTATCTTATTGATACGACTTGCAGAAGTTTAGGAATCCCATGGGTATATGGCTCGGTATATAGATTTGAAGGGCAAGTCTCTGTGTTCAATTATCAAGATGGTCCGGTTTACTCAGACCTATTTCCTGAGGCTCCTCCACCAGAATTGATTCCATCATGTTCTGAGGCAGGAGTACTAGGCGTATTACCTGGATTTATAGGATGCCTACAAGTAAACGAGGCATTGAAAATAATTCTAGGAGTTGGAGAAGTATTGTCGGGTAAGTTACTCGTATACGATGCACTGAATTCTTCCCAAAAGATATTGAAATTTGGAGAAATTTCCAACAAACAAATTGAAGAGTCTAATCCCCCACAGTCAGACCACATGTTCCAACAAATTGACTCTGCCACAGCGATTGCAAAGATGAAAGAGGGCTGGAGTCCAGCATTCTTCGATGTTCGCTCAGAACAAGAAAACAGCGAGGCTAGAATCTCCAAGGCTGCATACTTGTGTCCTCACACCGATGTAGCGAATTCTTTGGATAAAGTCCCGAAAGATTCCGATATATTGATCCACTGCAGGTCTGGAATGAGGTCACAAATCGCAATTATGCATCTTATCCAAGCAGGATATGATGGAGCAAAATTGTACAATCTTTCAGATGGAATAATCGGTTGGTCCGGAGTTGACCCTGAAGGGATAATTCACGCCTAAATCAGAAACTAATGGGTCAACCTTCAAGGGGTTAATTGCACGAAGGTGATTTGTGCCGAAACTCATCGTAGCCGACGAGAATGAAGGCCGGCGTAACCTTCTCGCTGGTACTCTTGAGCGGGCAGGCTACGATGTGACTAGGGCAGGAACCCTAAGACAAGCAGAAGGTACTGCACTAGCGACAATGCCTGAAATTGTCCTAATCGATGGTGAATGGAAAACTGGAGATGCAATAGATGCATCTCAGCGTCTGATGTCTGACCCTGAATTTGCATTCAAGTGCAGAATAGTAATTCTATCAAGAAACGTATCCCAGGATTATCTGGTCTCCGCAGCTAGGGCTAGCGTCAACGAAGTAATTCCAAAACCGGTTGACATGAACAAACTACTTGCTCAACTCGAAAAGCACTCTAGAAAGCAGTTTGTACCTCCACCCGCCGACGTTTCAAACGCAGCAGCTGGAGGCGGTGGTGGCTCATTCGATGTATCGATGGTAATGAGCGACGGAAAATGGGCCCTACCGATGCTGAAGGGTATTGTTACCCCTGAGAAAATCAATGTGGATTTCATCAACGAAATTCTCGGGCAATTAGGAGAAGAAGGAATTGAAGTCGAGGAAGGACTTGACCCTTCATTGATGTCAAATATCCTTAGAGTTGCACTGAATAGCATAGTTGGCGACCTTGATTCCAGTAATCAAGGCGAGACTCCGGGTGGACTACCTCAAAACCTACCATCCAGCAAGAAAAGTGCTACATTAGGCTCAAAATCTTCCACAATGAAAGTCGGCGGTAGTTCGATGGAAGAGATTCTTCAGAACCAAGCAGATGGAATCGCAAACGAAATTGAAGGCATAATGGA
>WTIV01000119.1 GCA_011525095.1 Methanobacteriota archaeon | reverse complement strand
CGATGATGTCTTCAACGAATGAAATTGGTAAGCCATCAAGAGCAGTCCATGCAGTTTCCCATTTATCACCCGTAGCATTCCATCTTGCAACACCATTATTTGTTGCGACATAGATTGTCTCAGAGGAAATCTGTCCAAGATTATTGGTTTCTGTTACCGTAAGGAAGGAGTTGATGTTATTCGATGGTAAGCCTGCAAGTAGCCTTCCTGCGGTGTATGTATCAGTCGTGGTATTGAAAATTTGAATTCCAGCACTCGAGGAACCAGAGCCCTGCAGGCCTATGAATAGGTCATCTCCTACTACTTTTAGGCCGTCTTGGAAATTATGAATTCCCGTAGGTAGAGGCTCTAAAGTTCCGTTTGTTGTATCCAATAGACGTAGTCCTCTGTTGTTGCTTGCAAGGTACAAGTCAGTGCCTACAAGTTCGATATCGGTAACTGCAGCGTTGGCAGGAATGGTCCAACCTTTTTGCCATTCTACTGAACCATTTGACAACTTGACACCTTGTAGGACTCCAGAACCAGTGTTCTGCCATGATGCAGAAGCGACCCAAACGTGAGTTTGATTTCCTGAAATCGAGGTTACTTGGCCGCTGACAAGGTTCGGCAATGCATGAATTGCATTCTGTCCAGCTTGTCCAATAGTATCTACGTGAGAGTATCCTGACGTGCCTCCAGCCTGTCCAATCAACCACTCAGTTCCAAGCCAGTCTACTGATGATACAGGGGAACCAGTGGATCTAATTCCGGCAGTTCCAACCGTGGCGCCGTTTGCAGAGAGTATAGCAAGACCACCACCAATTACATTGTCACCTTGAGTTCCAATGTCATAGCCAATCACTAGCTTGCCAGCAGCATAGGTCATCGCTCCCCACCAAACCGGGTCACTTGGGATATTGTGTGAGGATGAAGTTAGGCTTGTCAACCACTGGTCATTAGTGTAGTCGTATCTTGAAATGGGCTCCCCATCGTCGTGGTAAGCGACGTACAGAATTTCATTTGCATCATCACATGCAACAGCAGCAGCGTTGCCATCATCGAGCCTAGTGGAGGTAGTGAAAGCAGATTCAACGGTGCCAGTATCTAAATCGAAGCGAGCAACTCCTCCGTTGTTTGAAGTCATAGAAACGTGGAATAATCCCCCACACATCTCCATTCCAATTGGATATCCGTTTGGTATTCCGTTGGAGCCTCCGTCCCAAGAGACCCAGTTTCCACTTGAGTCAAGGTGCATTATTTCACCGTCAATTCCCTGCCAACCTTGGTTTCTTGCAGTACCAACAACAAGGTCTGTGCCGTTTGTCCATAACTCGTAAACAACATCGTCTGCTGAGTTAGGTAAGCCGTTTCCTGCAGTCCATTCCGATAACCATTGTTCGGAGGATTCATCGAATCTAGCGACACCGTCCTCTGTAGCAAACAGCGTCTCGCCGTCATAGTCAACGATTTCTCTAATTGGGAATTCTAGGTCATCCCATTCTCCAAGTTTGGTTCCATTGGAATAAAACGCCTCTAGTTTTTCTTCACCCCATGATATCCATTCGATACCGTTGGAAGAAATGTGAGAGGTAACTCTGTTTACTGCTCCACTAGGCAGCAATTCTGCCTGCCAAGAATCGGTTGTTAGATTGTACAGGGCGATTCCACCGCTCCCTTGTGTTTGCCACCATTGTCCACTTGCCACTGAAACGTAGAGTACATCGCCGATAATCTCCATACCGTATACATCGCCACCATTTTCATCTAACTGAGCTCCTGCATCGAGGATGGATTTGGTAGTGAAATTCACGATATCAATTCTGTAAACACTATCGGAAGTGTACTGCTGGTGATAATATAGTGTGTCGCCGTAAATTGCTAGGTCGAACGGGTCACCACTTCCGATATAGAGGCTGCCAGTTTTCTCAATGTCATATACCTCAGAACCTGTTGTAACGTTGATTAGTTGGAATCCATCTGCTCCCCCTATCCAAATTTGTCCTGGCCTAATATCGGCCACAAGTCCAGTCAGATCTCCGTTACCACCGTCTAGTACGTTACTTTCAGTCCAGGTAGGCAACCATTGATTGTTTGGTATGTCGTACCTTGCAACTCCGATTCCGTTAAGGCCGATGTATGCAATATCATCGATTACCTCGACAAGGGCATTGTCGGTGTCTTCTCCTGCTTCCCAAGTGTCGTAAACTGAAAGTGAGGATTTGTCGATTAATCCAACTCC
>WTIV01000048.1 GCA_011525095.1 Methanobacteriota archaeon | reverse complement strand
CTAGCATCACCTGCAGTACGCCAGCGCGCACGTGAGAGCGGAATCGATTTGACCACTGTTGCAGGAAGCGGACCTGCTGGAAGAATCACACATGGCGATTTGGACTCATGGAAGGAAGCAGGAAGTCCAGTTGCAGCAGCAGGACCTTCAAGAGCAGCAAGAACTGGTACCACAGAAGTTCCAGTTATTGGCCTGCGAAGAAAGATCTCAGAGAGTATGACCGCATCTTACACAACAATCCCTCACTTCTCTTACTTTGAAGAAGTTGACATTACTCACTTGGACGAACTTAGAGTTCACCTGAACTCGAACCGTACAGATGGCCAACCTAAGTTGACTTATCTGCCATTCATCATGCAAGCACTGGTCAAGGCACTGGGAGAAAATCCAGTCTGCAACGCTCTTTTCGACGATGAGAAGGGCGTTGTCACAAGACATGACGCTGTTCACTTGGGAATCGCTACCCAAACCGACAGAGGACTATACGTTCCTGTAGTCAAGCACGTTGAAGCACAGGACATTTGGCAATCCGCGTCTGAGATGCAGAGAGTTAGCCAAGCTGCTAGAGACGGAACTGCAGGACTAGCAGAATTGACTGGCTCAACCTTCACAATCACCAGCCTAGGTAGAATGGGTGGACTGGGAGCAACCCCAATCATCAACAAGCCGGAAGTAGGAATCCTAGGGGTCCACAACGCAGTAGACACTCCAGTTGTTCGCAACGGTCAAATCGTTATTCGCAAGATGTTGAGATTGTCATCATCCTGGGACCACAGAGTAGTTGACGGCTGGGACGGAGCAATGCTAGTCCAGAGGCTCAAGGCACTTCTTGAGAACCCGGCTACAATCTTCATGTGAGGCTGATTGAAATGAAGACTCGAAAGTGTAAGGTGTTAGTTGTAGGAGCTGGACCTGGTGGCTATGTTGCCGCAATTAGGTCAGCACAATTAGGAATGGATACTGTAATCGTCGAAGGCGAAAGAGCTGGTGGTACATGTCTAATTCGTGGATGTATTCCATCAAAAGCAATGATTCATGCTGCTCACAAATTTCACGACTTAGCAAAGCACGCAAAAGAAGGTGGACACATGGGAATCTCAATTCCTGGACCTGCTGAATTGAAGATGGCTGCTCTCAAAGGTTGGAAAGATGATATCGTCGACCGCCTAAACAAGGGCGTAGAGCACCTTCTGAAGGCCGCAGGTGCTGAGTTAATCACTGGATGGGCTGAATTCAAAGATGCAAAAACAGTCGTAGTTGGCGATACTCAAATCGAAGCAGAATTTGTTATTCTAGCAAACGGTAGCGTCCCAATCGAATTACCGTTCATGAAGTACGGAGATGGAGTCATCTCGAGCAGAGAAGCACTAGACATCGACGAGAAATTAGAACATCTTGTCGTAGTTGGTGGCGGTTACATCGGTCTTGAACTCGGAATTACTCACAGAATGCTTGGCGCTGAGGTAACAATTGTTGAGGCAATGGATAGCGTCCTGCCAATCTTCGACAAGGAACTGAGAAGACCTCTCGAGTTATTCCTCAAGAAGAACAAGATCAAAGTCAACACTGGAGTATTTGCTAAAGGTGCAGAGAAGTTAGACAACGGCAAGTTAAAACTCAACTTCATCGATAAGAATCATGCTGATGATGAATCAAAGATGCAGTCAGTAGAGGCTGACAGAGTATTGGTTACCGTTGGACGCAGACCAAGAAGTGAAGGTCTTGCACCAACCGGTGTCGCTCTCAACGAGAGAGGATTCGTCAAGGTCAACAACCAGTGTCAAACAAACATGAAGGGTGTTTACGCAATTGGTGACGTGACTGATTTGGGTGAAATGTTAGCACATGTTGCTTCATTCCAAGGTGAAATGGTCGCGGAAATCATTGCAGGAAAGAACCGTGTATACGACCCAGTTGCAGTCCCTGCGATCGTCTTTACCGAACCAGAAGTTGTTTCTGTTGGACTATCTCCTGATGAGGCAAAAGAAGCAGGACATCCTGTTATCACCGGTAAATTCCCTCTTGCAGCAAATGGTAGATCTCTAACTCAAGAAGCAGAAAAGACTGGAGGATTTGTCAGAGTTGTCGCTCGAGAAGACGACCACAGAATCCTAGGAATTCAGGCTGTAGGAACCCACGTTAGCGAACTTGTCGGAGAATGGACTCTCGCTCTAGAAATGGGAGCACTATTGGAAGACATAGCTGGAACCATCCACGCTCACCCAAC
>WTIV01000111.1 GCA_011525095.1 Methanobacteriota archaeon | reverse complement strand
TCGCAGACTCTGAAGAAATGTTGTCAGAATACACCGATGTAGAAGTCATTGATTTGGAAGGCAAGGCTGTCGTTCCAGGCTTGGTTGATTCACACACTCATTTACTCTGGGCGGGCGATAGAAGTAGGGAAGTTGGATGGAAGCAACAGGGAATGACTTACAGGGATATAGCAGAGAATGGTGGTGGTATATCAGCCACTGTATTGCCGACAAGAAAGTCCAGTGATTCACAACTAGCCCATTTAGGTATAGAGAGAATGCGGGAAGCATTACGAAATGGGACAACGCACATGGAGGCAAAGTCGGGGTACGGCCTTGACACCGAATCCGAATTGAGATTGTTGTCAATAGCGGAAAATTTAGCTGCGATAGATAACTTACCATCTCTAGACCTAACTTGGTTGGGCGCCCATTCAGCACCACCCGGTAGAACTCTAGATGACTACCATGAAGAGATAATTTCAGAACAATTACCAGCGGTAATCGAGCAAGGAATCGCAAGAAGTGCAGATGTTTTCTGCGAGCCAGGTTGGTTCACAATTGAGCAGACAGAAGAGATAATGAAAAGCAGCAAGCGTGGTGGCCTAGACCTTAGATTGCATATTGATGAGTTTGTTGATGGAGGTGGTGGTGACTTGGCAGCCGAGTTACATGTCACTACTGCTGATCATGCGCATTACACAAGCGATGAGACTAGAGAGAAAATGAATAACTCAGGGGTCAATTGCGGATTCCTTCCAGGCACTCCATACTCCATGGGCGCTGAATATCCGCCATTCAACCATTGTTTAGAAAATAATTGGGCATGGTCAATTGCAACAGATTTCAATCCAAACTGTAGAACACTTAGTTTACCATTTATCGGTTCTGTTCTTGTACAACGCAATGATATATCTCCAATTGCTACTCTAGCAGCCTGTACTAGAAATTCAGCAGAAACTACTCCTCACCCATCTGGATTAAAACACGGCCAGATAATTGAAGGCGGAATTGCAAACTTGAATATTCTCGATAGTCCTCATTGGGAAGCTTGGTGTTTGCAACCTGGTCATTCGCCATTCGCTGCCACAATGATTGAAGGAAACATGATTTATCATTAAATGCGGTTAGGTAAGGGATTAATATGAATTCACAGAAAGATAGTTTTTGGTTAGAGACTGTAGTTTGTTCTGCCAGAAAAGGTGTAGATGCTAGACTAGAGAGAATGTTGGAAGCACGACAAGAAATGCGACGACGTACAGAAGGTTGTCTCAGAGCTTGGGTGTCTAGGTCTATGGATGGTCAACCGATGTTTTTACTTCAGGCGATTTACGAAGACCAAGAATCTTGGCATAGAAGTGCGAAAAGAGTTGCAGAAGAATTAGATTCTAGGGACGGAGGAATAGAAACTCTCCTTGGCGGACCTCCATTGGTTGGTATTTTCTCATTAGATCCTAGAAACCTCGATTTAGGCAAAGCCTGAGTGTCGCATAACATACATTATGCGACAAGAACTTGGTCTCTCTGATAGAAACTGGCTTGCAGTACACTCTTTAGGAGTAGAAAATTCAAACTTTTGCAAAAAACACCCCTAGAATGGGGGGGTTTTAGACGATATTTCCCAATTTTTGCAGGTTTAGAGAACATAGTATTCATTAGCATGTTAGTTCAGGCGCACATGGTTCAAATGACTGGTGTTAGCGGATTCTGTCTGAAGTGCAAAACCTATGGTCCAATCAAAGATGGTAAAATGATCCGAATGAGCAACGGTCGTACGCGATGTGCTGGATATTGTTCGCAACCAGGGTGCACAGGAAAAATTTCGAAAATAGTATCTTGACATTCCATACCGATTCGGATATATACCGAATCATTGTGGAACAACTACGAGGGCTCGTGGTCTAGGGGTTATGACGTTGCCTTGACATGGCAAAGATCGCCAGTTCAATTCTGGCCGAGCCCACTATGTTGATTTTACATTATTTGTTAATCAGAAGGTAATTATTTTGAAATCAATCATCATGGATAATTTCTGTTACTTCAACTTCTATCGACTTGGAATCGGTTTCGATTTTACTTATTGGTTCATCATCTTCGAATGTGAAGTCTGTTGAACCACCGGTCCAATTCTTAACTGCTGCCTCATCGCTGTCAAATTCTTCATCGACTATCGCAGTATTTGGATTAATTGAGTAATCTGCCGGATCTACCTCCCTGTTGACAACTCTTTGTTCAGGGGTAGGGGGCTCTCTATCCTC
>WTIV01000235.1 GCA_011525095.1 Methanobacteriota archaeon | reverse complement strand
GATCACAGTTCGTTCATGTTACGAATTTCAGGTGTTTGGTCTGCAATGATAAACTCAAGCATAGCCGCCCACATCACGAATTCCATACTCTTCTCTAACTCTTCCTGGCCACCAACTTCCTCAATCATGTTGTCTAGAGTGTCGGTTGGTGAATGGTATGCGGAGTAATCTTCGTCGTACGCACCAAGGTGGAAAATTGTTTGCGCACCTAACTCTCTGAATGTGACGTGGTCTGAGCGGCCGAATGTATCCTCATGTACATCGAAGACTAAATCGGAATGCTCGTCCCAGTGCTGGTCGCAACCAGCACCATATGTTCCATCGATTCTCAGATCCATCGGAGCCTTCATCACGTTACGGTGAACGTGGTCCAAGACTGATGTAATTGCAACATCCTGCACATCTGGATTGAGGTCAGGTCCAGACCATGCATGGTAAGGGAATGGATCACCGACTCCATTTTTCTTGGCTGGCCAAGACATACCCATCATGTCCATATTGATGTAGAATTCAAGCTCTTTGTCATGCGGTAGGCAGTAATCACATTGGTTGTTTGCGAATGCGTTTGAGCCACGTAGCCCTTCTTCCTCGCTAGACCAAAGTGCTAGGAAGGTGTCACACTCGAATGTTAGGTCTGCGAACGCTCTTGCATACAGTAGCATTGCAACCGTTCCTGCTGTGTTGTCATAGGCCCCTTCGTATGTGCCACCACCAGGAGGTCCACCGGGAGGTGCGATGTCCATGTGTCCACCCATTCCTTGAACGCAGTTGTCATTTCTTCCTTGCTTCCAAGCGATAACGTTCAGACTCTCCGGTTGGGCTAAGTTACCGTGGTCTGTAACTCTGAGTAGGTATGTTTCGTAACCCAATCCCTCAAATTGGCCTTTGAAGTACTCAGCAGCTCTCTCGAAGAAACCGTTACCTGCACCCATCCATCGGTTAACATAACCTCCACACTTTGTGGTGTCGGTACATACGCTGGTGATGAAATCGATTTTTCTAAACCATTCTTCACCGTTTACAATTGGTGTTCCTTCGGTGATTGGTACCTTGATGATTTCAGATTGGCCATCATCTGCCATGAACGTGATGTTAACTTCTGTAACGTAGGGCGTTGTTAGGAATTGACCGTAGACGGTATTATCCTCAACCATCACGCTATGGCCAACAACATAAGTCCCGTTGATGAAAATCATAACGTCTGGTTCGGTGGAGATTGCATTTCCTTTTCCTTCCAGAGTGAAGTCGTGGAATTCACCAGAGCGCAGAACTGCTTTTTCAGGGTCTACGAAGTCGATTTGGAATGAATCCTCCGGCACAATTTCTGTGGCTTCCTCGTCACCAAAGCACCCTGCAAGTGGTGCAATCACAAACAGCGTGGTCAAGACGAGGGCCGATATCCTACGACTCATGCGCTTCGCGCATATTGCAATCCTCTTCAACATGTTGGCAATTTAATCAAAGTGGTTTAAAAAAAAGATAATTAACTAATATCAAAATAGGGATTTCATGAACAAAGGGAAAGAAGCCATGTTGTTGTGTTTAATCTTACTCGTTGCTCCTTTAGCAGGCTGCTTAGATCTAAACGAAGGGTCTCAGGGCGATGAGGGAGTTAACGATTCGTGTGTAGATTTTGACTATTCAGACTTGAACTGCCTCGATTTCGGATTGCCAGATGAAAATGGCTTGATGGCTTTGCCTATGGAAAATGATAACGGGCACGGTGATCATCACGATTTGGAAAATGAGGAATATATCTCAAACACAAAAAGTGACATTATAGAATGGGGCTTGGACTCATTTTTCAATAGAGATGCTCTTGATTCAGAGGTCGATGTTGTAGATGTACCAATCAACCCCAAATGGTATTCAGGAACTTTGAATGAAACCGATAATTTAGACATGTATAGATTAAATCTCAAAGAATCCGCAACATTTGAGATGAGTTTGTACTCACTCTGTGGTTTTGAAAATATTGAATATAGTCAAGTGCTAAAGAATACTACCGATAATTCTGTAATTAGTGAATTGAATACCACTGTAGTACCTGTCTTCGATACCTGCTCGGATATTTCTGATACAACGTCAGAACCTACAGAGGACTACTGCCATCCGAGTAATATGGATGGTTTGGTGGATTCTCAGCACACTATTTTCAGTTGGAATAAATCCAGTAGTAATCAAGATACAGAACTTACTTTACTATTTGCAAATAATAACCAGGCCGTTTATTGTGTTA
>WTIV01000147.1 GCA_011525095.1 Methanobacteriota archaeon | reverse complement strand
GTTAACCGATCGGAAGGATCTGGGGCACGCAGATTTTGCGCATCACGGTGGGACAAACTTACCCAGGTCTGCCGGAAGTACTCCGGCGCGACCGAGTGATAAGCGCTCAGGTCAGCTGTCGACCGCCAGGCTCGTAACTCCCCGGTCACCTCGTACCACAGCATGACCGTTTGAGACAGTCCGTCGCGCACCGTGGTCAATCTCACAGATGTTCGACGGCTCAGTCTGGAGAGATGAGCTGCGCTAACTTCCCAGTCGGTATCGTTATACAACCTGAGATCATCAGGCTTCCCCAAAAAACGATACTGAAGACTGCGGTACTGGTCTGGCCACTGGCTTTGGACGTGCTGGTCGATCGCCTTAGCACCGTCTTGAATGGCTGCCGCAACGTGACTCTTGGAAACCTTTGCTTGAATTCTGATGTGGTCTGGCCCCATGACTTCAAAGTCTGCCAACTCGGGGACCGAATTTAGCCACTGGGCCATCTCATCCCTACTGACCCAGCTGCGGTCGGAGAATTCAGGAGGGTCCAGATTGATACCGGTTAGCGTGCTGTCGTTGTTGATTCCGGTCGAATCCACCACGCGTGCTATGTCAGCCAGGGTAAGAGGCTGCCCGTTGAGTCCTCCCATCTCGATGGTGGGATAGACAACGAGCAACTGCCCAAGCTTGCCTACCGCCAATGCATAGCCTGGCCCAACCAGTATCAGGCTAATCACCAGTGCCCTGTAGAACATTAGAAGCATCAGCTGCGAAGACTGTTGTTCACGCGCAGCATTTCATCAACCGCCCGGATGACCTGGGAATTGACTTCGTAAGCACGCTGGGTCACGACCAACGTCATCATTTCGTTAACTAAATTGACGTTGGAACTCTCAAGAAACCCCTGCGCCAGGTTCCCAAAACCCGTTTCTCCTGGATTGGCGATCATGAGACCGCTGCTATCATCCGTCGCTATGAATAGATTCTCACCGATGGCCTCGAGACTGGAGGGATTGATAAAGTTAGCCAGCTCAATCTGTCCTATGTCGAAAAGCTCTTGCTCATCACCAATGCGAACAGCAACCTCTCCGGTATCTGATATAAATATATCGGTAGCATCAGGGGGAATCTGAATATTGCTCGCCAATCGCTGGCCGCCCGCTGTTTCCAGATAGCCATCCGTATCAACCCGCAGGGAACCATTACGGGTAAATGCGTATTCCCCGTTACCGAGCACGACCTCCAGGAAGCCAGGGCCCTGTATGGCCACATCAAGCGGATTACTGGTTGGGATCAGGTCGCCAGAGCTGAAGTCACGTGAAATAGCTGACACTCCACTACCCATCCCCACTTGCATCTGGCCGTACACCCTGTTGAGTGCGCTTGATGATGAGACTGCGTCTCGATACACAAGATCATCGAAGCTGACAGTGCTGCGTTTAAATGCCGCGGTGTTTAAATTCGCGAGATTATTTGAAATGACATCAAGCTGTGTAAGCTCAGCATGCATACCGGATGCTGCTACATATAGTGCGTCTAGCATAAAAACTCTCCTCCGCTGTAATTAAAGATCACCCAGCACATTGATCGCCGAATCGAGCATGCCGTCGTAACCTTTGAGTACCTTGTGTGTGGTTTCAAAGTGCCTACTGACTTCGATCATCCTGATAATTTCATCAGCACTCCGCACGTTGGACGTTTCGACATATCCCTGCATGACGCTGCCGACGAACGGCTCTTCAGTCATCGCCGCGTCCTGTGGCACGTTGAAAATTCCGCCGCCCTCATACTGCAGTTGTTCGGGATTGGAGAAGGCAACCACTCTGATGCGATCAAGGTCTCTGCCACCCTGTGAAACGACGCCCTCTTTATCAATATCAAACGGGCTGTTCTGTAGTCGAATCTGACCACCCTCGCCCTCGATCACTTCACCCGTTAACAGGCTCAGTCGTCCCTCGCGGTCGATGGTCATGTTCCCTTGTCGAGTAATCCGTGGTCCATAATTGGTTGATACCTCAAAAAACCCGTTGCCCTCGATTGCGATGTCAAAATCACTACCTGAATAGCGCAGGCTGCCTTGCTGCAAATCGCGCAGCGAATCGATGCTGGGTAAGTTCGACCCCATCGTAAGGGCTTGGTTGACCTCGTTTCCAGGCGCTGTCAGGGAGCTGGGAGGAGTCAGCAAAGATGAAAATGCGATCTCGCTTTTATAGCCGTCGGTATTGATATTCGCGAGGTTCTGGGAAATAACACGCATCGCCAGCATGTCATTGTTCAATGC
>WTIV01000189.1:5000-9150 GCA_011525095.1 Methanobacteriota archaeon | reverse complement strand
TAACTGCCTTGTCTAGGAAACCATCGCCATCAGTATCTCTAGCCATCTTATCTAGACCTGGGGAAGGAGTTCCGTCATCTTCATACATCTCGTTCACAATTGTATCGATTGTAGTTTGAGATGGTATGCTGTAATTACCCCAGATTGGGTCGCCAATATCCAACAAATCTTTCACTAATTCGCCTGCGGTTTGACCGATACAATTCTCGTCATTAGGAGGACAAATTTCTGCAACCAATTCGTCAACAAACGCGTCCTGGATCCTTGGCAAACTCGAGTTTACTTCCTTTACAACAGTTGATAGAGAAAGCGCGTAAATGACGTCATCTGTTGGGTCTGAGAGTCTTGGATTTAGTTTTGTTTCGACGTATGACATCTCTTGGAGAATTCTCCTGTCATCAATTGGTTTTTCAGGAGAATGGATGTAAATAATCATCACATTCGTAGACCAATTCTCTTCAACATCTTTGATGCTCTCAAGGACTGGTGAACCCTCAGGGAGATAAACGTCAAGATCTCCGTTAACATTCAGAGAAGGCTCATCCCCTGGCTTGATTGAAGTTCCATCCACGAATCCTGAATGGTAGGCAAAGAAAACGGACGCCAAAAGACATGCTGTGACCATAAAAATAGGAAATTTTGTTAGAATCCCGGTTGCACCATATTTTTGCCACTCCCTTTGAATGGATTTAGGAGCATCCAAAACGGCATCTAATGCCTTTCTGGCATCCCAATCCTTTACGCTCGTGCGTAACTTCTCTTGACCGTGTCCAACGATGCGTGAAAGTTTGTTTTGAAGAGAGGACTGGTCGTCTTTCGGCTTGGATTTATCCTGCGACATACTCCCCCTCCAATTACCCGTTGCGCTTTGACCATTTGAAGTCATACCCATATTGGACATCCAATCACTTCAAAAGTAAGTCACAACAGCGGCAACCGGACCTGTGAGGATGACGCACACAGGGCCGGTGAGCAAAATGCCATCTCCTAAACTATCCGACAAAAGATGGTCAATCGACCTAGAAAAAAGAATTCAAGAGGAACACTTCGCAGATGAGGCTGCATATTCTAAGAGATACGCCTTTAATCCGAATTCTGGAAAAGAAATTTTCGTAATCGATACGCCACCGCCATATCCAAGCGGCACGTGGCATATCGGCGCTGTTGCCCAATACAGTATGATTGATGTAATCGCTCGGTCACAAAGATTACTTGGCAAGGAAGTAAAATTCCCTTGGGGTGTTGACAGAAACGGAATCAATGTTGAGTTTACAGTAGAGAAAAATACGGGCAGGAAGATGAAAACATATGACCGTGCTGAATTCCTCAAATTGTGTGAGCAGACCATTGAAGAATTCACAGAGTCAATGCGTAATACAGCTAGACGTGTTGGACTTTCAATGGATTACGATAACGAATATCTAACCGACTCGCCTGACTACCGAAAAGTTACCCAAACAATCTTCACAGAACTATTCAAGCGAGGTGCGATTGTTGAAGATCTGCGTCCTAATATCTACGACCCTGTCGAGGGAACCACCATCGCAGATGCAGAGGTAGAGAGACTACAAAGACGAACAAAACTCGTCGATGTTAAGTGGCAAACTGAAGATGGTGAAGAACTAATCATATCCACTACAAGACCCGAATTAATTTGTGCTTGTGGTATTGTAGTAGTCCATCCAGATGATGATAGATACAAACATCTCATTGGGAAGAAAGCGATGTTGCCGCTACCAGTTGAAGGTAGAGAGATTAGTGTAGAAATCTCAACCCATCCTTCAGTGAAGAGTGAATTTGGTTCAGGCATACTCATGGTCTGTTCATTTGGTGACCAAAATGACGTATCGGTATTCAGAGAATTAGGACTGACGCCTTTCCAAGCCATAGATTTGGATGGTTGTATGACTGAAATTGCAGGACCATTTTCTGGTATGAAAGTAGCTGAGGCCAGAAAATCTGTTATTGAGTATTTAGAAAACAATGGTAAAATAAGCCAGATTATGGAAAAAGAGCAAGAGGTACCTGTTTCTGAGAGAGGAAAAAATCCCGTTGAGATAATCCTTCTCAAAGAGTGGTATGTAAGGCAGACACACATACAAGACAGAATTCGAGAACTTTCACAAGAAATAGAATTCCACCCTCCAAGAAACAAACAGTTCTTACTCGATTGGATGGAGAATATATCCATTGATTGGCCGATAAGCCGCAGAAGATGGTATCACACAGAAATCCCGATTTGGTATGCTGACAACGGTAGCAAGATCATTTGCGCACCTGCAGGAGTTTACGTTCAACCATGGTGTCAATCACCTCCTGCAGAAAGTGAGGTCCTTGACCGTGAAACCAGAGAAGTCTTGGGAACATTCAATGACATGGAAAATGAACTAGGAGAAATCGTTGGGGAAGAGAAGGTTTTCGACACTTGGATGGACTCCAGCAATTCGAACCTGTTCGTATCAGGATATCTTAGTGATATGGATAACTTCGACAATGCCTTCCCCACAGCAATAAGGCCTCAAGGAAAAGAGATCGTCAGGACTTGGTTGTACTACACCTTGCTAAAGAGCGCACTATTACTCGATATGCCTGGATTCAAGCACGTATGGATTGATGGCTTGGGCATGGACCCTTGGGGTCGAAAGATGTCAAAGTCCCTTGGCAATGGAATTGATGCAGACAGCGTCCTTGAGTGTGGGGCTGGTGGCAAAACAGGCTCTTGGAGGGTGAAAGGTCCTGAAAAGAGTGTACAACTACGAGCGAACAAGATTGGTTCAGAGTGTTTCAGATTGTGGAAAGCATGTGATGCCCAAGTAGGAGATGATTTCCATATCAATCCTGAGGAAATTGAAGCCAAATATTTCGGAGTTCTGACAAAACTGTTCAATGTTGCAAGGTTCGCAAGCCAGTTTGATGTACCAAGCGATTTAGACACCGTCCCTAGCGACCTTTCTGTTGAAGATAGGTGGATTCTGTCAGAATTTTCTGAAACCATGGGTAAGGTTGAGAGTGCTTGGTCCAACCTAGACATCTACACTGCTACTCAAGCACTGAAAACCTTCGGTACCGGAATTTTACCAAGTCACTGGTTGGAGATGTCAAAATCAAGATTATACGATGACGACACAAATGCTGCATGGACAATTCACCGTATTGTTAGAGATTTAATGTCTGCATTATCTCCTGTTTGTCCTTTCTTCACACACCACATTTCTAGTACACTTTACACTACGAGTGCAGTTGATGTTAGAGAATTCCCAGCAAGAACACCTGACGATTCTAAACTTCGAGATTTGACGGGCACAATTGAAGAATTCAACGGAAATACTTGGAGAACGAAAAAGGATGCCGGCCTACCTCTGAATGCGCCAGTATCAGGTATAGATATTCCAGAAGAGCTTGTGGAATTCACTTCAATTTTGACTCAGATGCACAAATTGGAATGATTATTCTTCGATATTGAAGGTTGACTGCCTTGTTTCTGGCATCTCCAAATTCCCAAGTCTGAATCCAATCAATCTTATTGGTCTTTCAAATTCAACATTTTGTGCAAACAGGTTCTGAGCAAGTCGCAGAAATACAGTTTCATCATCCATAGCAACCGGAATAGATTTGCCATGAGTATGTGTTTCAAATCCCTGATATCGAATTTTTACTTCACCTAATCGACCCGCTACACCAATTTCTTTCGCTCGCTTTAGGACCTTCGCCACCAGATTTGAAAGATGACCAAGTACAATTTCGCTATCAGTTTGGTCGAATTCAAACGTATTTTCTTTGCCGATTGATTTACGACTCCTCAAAGGACTTACCTCATCGCTAGTTTCCCCATCAATAACTCGTTTTATCCAAGAAGCGAACCTTTCTGACGTGAATTTAGCTATTGAAATTTCACCGAATTCAGAAACCTCACTCATTGTTGTAATTCCCCATTCCGCAAGTCTTGTTGCAGTTTTTGGTCCAATACCAGGTATCTCTCTAACCGATCGATTGTGAAAAAATAATTCAATTTCATCGGGCATTGTCCTATGTATACCTGCAGGTTTGTTTTCTTCACTCCCCATCTTTGCCAAAATCCGATTTGGCCCAATTCCAAATGAAGTTGAAAGTCCAAGTTCATCAAGAATCCTTGACTGCATCTTATGGGCAA
>WTIV01000189.1:2744-4900 GCA_011525095.1 Methanobacteriota archaeon | reverse complement strand
TCAGAGCCCAGAATCAGAGGGATTTCAGGGTCTAAGTTGTGGTGTAGTGTTTCAACAGAAGCGTAAAAAGCATCGAGGTCACAATGGATTAGAATCCTCGATGCCATAGTACAATGATAGAGTCGAAGGTTTTTGAATAACGCGAAACCCATGCTTTGATGAAGAAGTTCTGTTCAAGAAAGACCATGTCCGGAGCGATGAAGATAGCGTCTGCTGTTTTCGGAATTTTGTTCTTAGCGGCATTAATTGGTTACTCTGGAGGAGAGGAAATTCCCAATGTCCCTAAGCCAGATGCAGGACTTTGTGGTGTAACCAAAGAAGCGTACGATACGGTGCCTGGCTCGGGAGCATTAATCGATATCGATGTTGACATCACGTGGGACGACAATACAGTATGGATTGGAATCATCTCCGTTGAGGATTACGAATCACTCGAAAAATTGGGTGGGAACTCTGATGGCGAGATTGTCTCTTGTGATGCAAGAATAGACTATGTTGCAGGAGGTCCTTCAAGCGGAGATACGTCATCTTTCAGTTACACTCCAAATGGTGAGGATTTTCACATAATGATAGGTTCGCTTGAAGAAGGAAATGACGATGACAACGACGACGGCGGAGATCCATGGCCATTTGAGAGCGAATTCAAATCACAATCCTTCGTTGACGAATTCAATGTTAATGTCGATTTTGATGTGTCAGGAGGTTGGGGGACTCTCCTGATCTTATTCATGATAGAACTTATTCTAGGTTACTTAATTCTAGCAGGAAAATCTAGTTGAGAAATTGAGCATTAACGACAGTATCGGGTTTCTTACCAGATAATGCAGTGTTGACCGCCTTTGCAATGTCTAAGCCAACCCTGTGTTGTGCCTCAAGGGTTGCAGCACCTATGTGTGGAGTTCCGTGGAAGTTTTCGTGCTGGACTAGCTTGTAATTCTCCGGCAGAGGTTCAACCTCAAATACATCCAGTGCGGCACTTGTAATGGTACCATCCTCTAGTGCATTGAGGAGGGCATCCTCGTCAATTATACCCCCTCGTGCACAGTTTACGATGTGGTTACCACATTCGATTCCAGTTTTTCTCCCAGGCATCATTGACATTCGTTTTGCATTTACGAGATGGTGAGTCTCATCTGTTAAATTGCAATGAATAGAAATGTGTGTGCATGTTTTGAATAAAGAATCTACTTTTTTGTGTAAATAAGCATCTTGCGATTTAGCCACTTTTGGAGGAAGATATGGGTCATAGGTGTGTATTTCCATACCAAGAGACTTTGCTACTGCAGCAACCCCTTGGGCAATTCTACCGAATCCAATTAATCCAAGGCACTTTCCTGACAATTCAGTACCTTTCATCGCTTTCTTTTCCCATCTATCTTCTCTCAATCCTCTATCTGATTTGGGAATGTGCCTAACCGAAGAAAGAAGGTGACCAATTGTTAGTTCAACAACTGATTGTGTTGAAGCGTTTGGAGCGTTTACTACCATTATTCCTGCCTTTCCTGCTGCTTTGAGGTCAATATTGTCTACTCCTACTCCTGCTCTTCCGATTACAGATAGCCCTGCGCTCACTTTGATGACCTCTTCAGGTAATTTTGTAGCACTACGAACAATTATTGCATCAAAATCTTTCAATTTGCCATCCAGTAAGTCCTTTTTCTCTATATGTCCGGCAACTACCTCGTGACCAGCCTTTTCTAAAACAGAAATGGCTGCTTTTGCCATACCATCCGTCACAGCAATTCGTGCCATTATCGGTGTCTCTAGCGTAGGCCCTCCATGAACATTCTTCAACTAGGCCCTTCTCAACGACACATGGCATCCACTCTCGACATCGGGAATTTGATGTGGGCCATTGGAATATTGCTCCTTCCATTAATTCTCGCAGTACCCGCAAAAATTCTCTATCAGACAGTGATACTCGGCGTTGGACCGGCAGAGAGGAACTATCGCTCAACCGTCCAAAAAATCCTCGATTCCGGCATGCAAGTTGAACAATTTAGGGAAGTACTCGACGAGGAAGCAAGAAGACTCGGACTGAAGGCAAGCCGAGCTAAGTTAAACGAAACCGACATGCTCTATCCACTTAGTCTGACGCATTTTCTCTTGGTACCAATGATATTCATTCTTCCAATAATTGCTGTTCTTTCATTACC
>WTIV01000189.1:0-2644 GCA_011525095.1 Methanobacteriota archaeon | reverse complement strand
GTTACATTCCAGTGGGGGTATGCTTGGTGGCACGGTAAAACGATTCGAAAACAATTCGAAACCCAAGCCATTGACAAATTAAACCCGCAATCATATGACTTGACAAGACATCAAGGCCGAATTCAACTCAATGTAAGATGCTCGATGGCAGAGAGAATCGAAGGTGGAATAGGCCACACAAGCAATCTGACATTCACAGATTTGGATAACTTACCTACCGCTCATGATGAGGCGTTAAAGAGCCCGAATAACCCGCTGTGAAATTAGTTCATCCAAGGGATCTCATCCGGTATTTCTGCGAAAATATTTGCTGGCAATGCTGTTTTGATTTTTGAAACATAGCCTAAACCTGCTGATGTTTCCTCTTGCCATTTTGCGTACTCGTCATAGGTTTCCATCTTCAAGACGAGGTTATTTTCACGGTTCCAAGCCATTGTTTGCATTTCAGTCCCGGGCGGATCATGCCCCGTACAAACCAATACTTCTCCAGAAAATCTCTCTAGGACATCCAAAGCCTGCCAATGTAGGTGTGGCCTACCACTTGGAAGGTCGTCTCTTCCTACGCCTCCATCTCCTGTAAACAGGAAATCACCTGTGAAGATGTAATCTCCACATTCGATAATCATTGAATCTCCTGTGTGGCCTGGGGCGTGGTGGTAGTGAAACTCAACATCACCCATTGAGATTGATGTCTCTTCATCTACATAGATGGTTACGCCTAGAGAAGGAGTATCATTCCACATGACATACTCACAGCCTGTCATCTCTGCCAACTTGAAGCAGCCTGTGATATGGTCAGCATGGGTGTGTGTCGCCATGGCATATTCGAGGGTAAGACCCTCCTCTTCCAATAGAGACAAGTAGTCACTTAGATTATCCCAGACGGGGTCGATCAGAGTCGCCTTGTTGGTTGAATCGCAGACTACGAGATAGGTCATGGCCCACATGTCTTCATTGAGTTGCTCGACTCGCATGTGCTGCGCTATATGTCTCTGTACTTCAATCATTCATCACAATGATGCATGAGTTCAATAACCCCTGTCATTTTTGCATAATCGAGGAACTAGTATGGAAGCGATTACGTACGGAGTTTTTGGAATCCTAATCATCGTTGCATTTCTTTTGGGAAGGGGCGGTAAATCCGAGAGTAATAACTCAGAATTAACGAATGAAGTTCGAGAGATAATCAACAAATCTCATGAGGCTGTCAAGACCACATTGACCAGTGAAATTAGAGATAGAAACAATGATTCTCGTGATAATTTAGTCGCTGTGTTAAGGGCGCTAGGAGAAGAGCAGCAAAAAATGCAGAAGTCTCTAGGTGAGGAACAACAAAAGCATCTCGCAGTTGTTGGAGAAAATATATCGAAATTACAAACTTCAAATGAAAAGAAACTAGATGAGATGCGCAACGTAGTTGATGAGAAACTACAAACAACACTGGAAAAGCGAATAGGTGAATCATTCAAATTGGTCAGTGACCGATTAGAAGCGGTTCACAAAGGACTTGGAGAGATGCAAACCTTGGCCACGGATGTTGGAGGATTGAAGAAAGTCCTCACGAACGTTTCAACCAGAGGAGCCATGGGAGAAATCCAAGCGGAGAGAATTCTAGAACAGATTCTAGCGCCTGCACAATACAGCAAGAATGTCAAAACCCATCCGGATTGCAAAGGACAAGTTGAATTTGCAATCAAACTCCCGGGAATAGACGGCAATATGGATGAACCAGTATGGTTGCCGATTGATTGTAAATTCCCAAAGGAAGATTATGAAAGACTCTTAGATGCTTACGAAACTGGTGACAAGAAAGCTGTAGAGAAAGCATATTCAACCTTTGAATCAAATGTGACCGCTAAAGCAAAAACGATTCGCAAGGAATACGTGTCCGCCCCACACACTACCGACTTTGCGGTAATGTTCCTTCCAACCGAAGGTCTGTATGCTGACGTTGTCAGGAGACCTGGTTTGTTCGAATCATTGCAAAGAGATCACCAAATTGTTGTAACCGGTCCTTCGACTTTAGCAGCATTCGTCAACAGTCTGCAAATGGGATTCAGAACGCTAGCTCTAGAGACAAACGCTAGTCAAGTCTACAACGTTCTTGGTACGGTAAAAACGGAATTTGTGAAGTTTGGAGAACACCTCGGGAAACTTCACAAGCAGCTCAATACCGCTGCAAACACAATCGGTGGAGATGGTGAATCCATTCAAAGAAGACTAAGGGCAATGGAGCGAGCACTCAGAGAAGTTGAAGCGCTAGATTCCCCATCAAATGAAATCATGGGCCTACTCGAAGATTAATCAACAAACAGCACTCCGGTGAAACCATGGAACACCCACCCAGAGTGTTGTATCTCGAACACGACGGGAAGGTTTTGCTCGTTGATTCAGAGGGCAATGGCCCGATGAAGCCCAAAATGAACAATACGGGTAACACGAAATTTCGATTCCCTACAGAAGACGAAGTTCAGGAATTAGGAATTGAGTGGGAAGTCAAAAACACATTCGACATCCTAGGCTTTGAAGTAATCAAAGCACACCCAAACCTCGAATGGCCAAAGCATTGGGCGTGGAAGGATGAATGCATTAGTGATGATGCAGTGCATCCAATTGCTAGGGAATCAATTTACAGGTCAATACA
>WTIV01000237.1 GCA_011525095.1 Methanobacteriota archaeon | reverse complement strand
GATACAATGGGATTGATTCCTATGAATACGTCGAAGGCTTAGGACATCTCGATGCATGTAATGGTCACTTTGGTCCTACCCCTGACTTCCCTCAGGGAATTTATCATTATCACACGACAATGCAAAATGGTAACGGCGACATGGGATTCCCTTACTTCCTAATCTGCTACCACGGCGAGGCTGACATGTCGAGTGATGCAGGCGCTGGTCAGGGCGGCGGAGATTGTGACGGCTATGGTGAGACATGGGGTCCAGGTATAGGCCCGCCACCTCCTGGTTGTGAAGGAGGGCCTGGTGCGCAATCCGAAATATCCCAAATCTCTACGGAGTTAGTTTTTGACCCAACAGTTCTGATAATTTTCGGACTTTGCTTAGCAACAGCATTTTGGCTTCGGCGAAATAGAAATCACCCGTAGGGTGACGCTCAAACTGCACAATGAATGCAAAACGGTTTAACACCCCGAAGCAGACGCAAGAGACATGCGCACGCTGAAAACACGCCTAGTTCCTGTCGTCGTTCTGCTGATGTTGCTAACTTCAACTCTACCTGCGGTAGACTTCGAAGTATTGGAGGATGAACCCGTAATCAAGCAAACTCCAGCCAACTTAGAGACTTACAACCTCTACCTCGGAGAAGAGGGTGAGTCAGGTGGTGACGGTTCGGTTACAACTGCGGAACCAGAAGGCAATCACAAGGAGGCTAACATACTCTCTGGCGTCGATTTTCGCTCCGACGATTTGATCAGTGACCTGACCGTTTACGGTCAAGGAAGCGCCACTGAAATCCACCTCTACATCTATCTGCAATTCAAAGGTCAAGAGCAGTCCACTGCTGACCTAACGTTCACTCTAAAGGCAGTTGGAGGCTCGACATTTACAGAGACCCTCACACTCGATGACCCCTGTAACAGCGGTCTCTTCAATAGTGATTGTTCTTGGACATTGAACGAGGTGTTTTTTGATGTTCCTGAGGACGGTTTCACTATCGAAAAAGGAGCTCAATTAAGGCTACAAATCGATGGCTCAGCGAGTTGCGAAGGACAAGGTGGCGGCATCGGCCAATCGGGAGAATGTGAAGTTCTAGTTGCATATGGTGACGTTGAACAAACCAACGGGTTCTCAAGGCTATCACTGAAAGCAAATGCTCTCGCAGACTCCAGCGTAAAGGTACACGCACCAGGTGGTATTTGGACCGATGCAGAGCAACTAGAGTGGTCTCCAAACCACCGTCCAGAGTTCAGAACAATTCAATTCTCAGTTGACGTTAGAGACGCATTCGGAAGGGATGACATCAATTCTGTTAACCTAGTTCTTTACACACCGTCAGGTAGTGATGATGTATTCACCAAAGAAATGGATGAAGACCTTCGCTTGGACAATAATGGGTTAGTTGGAAACTACACATGGACATATGATGCTGGAATCGCAGCAGGAAAATACAATCTCACACTCGAGATAACCGACGTACAAGGTCACGTTGTCGTTTTCCGCCACGTAGGCATTGAATTCCTAGAGTATGGAATGTTTCTGTCATTACCGGTTGACCAACCTGATACAATGCTGATTGCCCCGGGCCAAACCAGCACTGTCGAATTCATGGTCGAACACACGGGTTCTGTCGGAATTCAGATGGATGTTGAATTCGACTTGTACACTTCACTCCCTTCATCTTGGTCTGACCCAATTTGGGACCAACCTGCGGGATACTCTCTGAGTGGTGGCGGTTCATTCACAATCGCAATTTTGAGTGTGAACACTCCTGAAGATGATTTGTCCAATGCCCCTGATAGAATCGAGGTTTGGGCTCGAGGGTTCGTCGAAAACGATGATAATGTCATGGAAGAAGTGGTAGTTGAAAAGATAGTTCTCGATGTAGAGGAAGTAGGCGTTTACGCACCACCAAGGCTTGACGTTTACGAGGACGAGGAGAGGCAGATACAGATTGCAGATTCCAACCGCCCTGAGGCGTTTGATGAAACGATTTCACACTACATCGATTCTGATACTGTTGGTTCAGGTGAACCATTCTTTATCGATTTGTTTAACGCAGGTTTCGACACAGATACTTACAGATTAAAGGTCGAGGATGCACCTAGTTCTAGTTGGTCTTACACATTCGTCGACAATGACACAGGAACCGATTTGGTAACAGAAGGTCCGTACGCAATTACCCCTGACATCGGTTCTCACGAGATCCTCCCGATCCGGCTAAATATATACCCTCCAACAAACCGCGATGATGTAGATATCGGAATGTTCACAATCGTTTGCTACAGTGCTGGTGATGACCAGTTGTTC
>WTIV01000094.1 GCA_011525095.1 Methanobacteriota archaeon | reverse complement strand
ATTAGTCAGGAGTTCGAGAGATTCTCTATTGTGTTCAAACCAACCGACGCACTTCTCGGGAAGGATCATGTCAATAGATGCGCTTTCTGGCAACACTAGCCATCCCTCTGGAGTTTGTGCCGGCCCTTCAGGTCCTACCCAAGTCACAAACTTGAACACCTTGTAACCCTTCCAAGTCTCTTGTTCAGACGGTGTTAGAACGCGACAGAACCTCTTCAGTTCATCAATTGGGTTCTTTGATACAACAACCCTGTCATAATTCCCATCTACTTCGCTCGGTATGCGAAGTCCTTCAATAATGAAATCACATTCCATGGCTTGTGCTATGATTTCTCTCCGAGATTCAATATCTTTGACCGGCATTAGGCTTCTTAGCCTAGAGCGTGTTGATGCATTTACTGCGTGATTTGCAATACTAGCAACCAACTCCTTGTGCAACCTAATCGATTCCGGAGTTGCTAGAAAATCTTCCATGCCATTGAACGAACGTGCTAGGCTGTCTGCACGTTTCTGTGAAACGCCTTCCACCTCTGCAATAACTTCAGTCTGCCCGTCTGCTAACAGTTGTAGAACCTTATCTTCAGTGCCGAAATGATCTGTTAGTTTCCGTGCTAATCCTGCCCCAACCCCTGGCAAAGCCTTCAGAACCATGTTCAAAAATCACTGTCAAAGGCTTTTGAAGATAATGGTCAGTGAAGCGTTCACTTTCACTTTAGATTCACTGTGAATTATTTCAGTAAACTGGCATCTCAACCTCGACCGCAAATAGTGGGTCTGGATCGCTAGAATCGTGGTATGCAACAACTACGCCTCCGTCATTTAGAATTGCGAGCGAAGCGAAATCGAAGCGGATGTCATTTCCTGCTCCGCTTGTAGAATCTAAGTCTCCCAGTCCAATCATTGTGACAGTGTCTGGTTCCATAGATTCAGAATAGTCTCTGACGTGGTAAAGGATATCCTTGTCTGGTCCTTCAGATGATTGGTATCTTACGTTCAACACGAACAGGTCTAGGGCGCCATTAGCTTGGAATTCCCACTCTTCGATTGCAGCCCAATCCTCTCCGGAATAATTCTGTGTAGCCCATGTTGAGCCACCATCGTATGACAGATGGTGGGTGAATGTTGTTCCATCAAGACTGACACAGTGCAATGCTCCTGTGGAGTCGATTTGGCAATACTCACTTGGGAAGACAACGTCGTGCTTGTTCCAATTTAGTGATGTGTCCAAGAATGCGGATGTTCCATCTGTAAAGTAAGATGGGAAGTAAAGTCCTCCACTTGGGAGAGGGAATGCTCTCATCTCTTTGTGTGGCTTATTCACGTCGTAGTATTCACCAGGGTTTGTGAAGTTCAAATCGACCTCTTCCAACCCAGGGTTGGAATTACGACCAGCGAATTGGAAGTTGTAGTAATTCAGCCCATCAACGCTGATTTGTCCACCAGCATTCATCGATTGATGCCAGAAATTTGAGACAACTAGGCTTGCCCAATCACCGCTACCGATGTTAGATGAAATCGGTCCGACGACTTCAACTTGCCAAGACCTATCGTAGAATGGTTCAGTAATTCTGTTGTAGCACCAGGTCCATTCGTCTTCTGAAGCATCGTAGAGAATTGCGTAGAACTTGTCCAATTTGAGGTCGCCTCCAACGTATGGGAACCAAGACATTGAGATGATATCACCATTTGTTGCTTGAACAATGCTACCTTCTCCAAGTCCTTCTTGTCCCGGATTAGTTGGAACTGGAGTTCTGCACATTGGGTCGGTGAAGACGCCGGGGATGTATGTGTCCCATTCGTGTCCTCTATCGTGTGACCAAACCGGATATTCTCCTCCAATGTTGAGTATTGTTCCATCAATTGTAGTAGCAAGATAGTGCTCACAGCAATTTCCGCCGTAGTCCTTGTTGAAAACAGCCCATGAAGTGGTTGTGCTTTCATTAAGATTCAAATCGACTGTGGTAAATTCCCAAGGAGAGATAGGTGCAATTGGGTCGATGATTTGGTAATCAGACCAAATAGGAGTCTCACTTTCTGTCTCTTCGATTACGGATTCTCCACCGCCGAAACATCCAGCTAGCATTGTGCTGGCTGCAAGAAGAATTGCAAATGCTACCTTTTTCATTTTCAAGACCTCATTACCTTGTACCAAATTGTAGAACCGTCGACTTCGAATGATTCTCCATCGCCTTCGCCGATGTTGAAAACAGAGTTGCTTGCTCTTGTTTCAGTAATAATCCAATTCGTGTCTTCTTCAAACAACTCAGGCGCATCCTTCATCCAAACTTCCAATGAAATTGTGT